>JAJBVL010000090.1 GCA_020859845.1 Bacteroidales bacterium | reverse complement strand
CCCCCACTCCAACCCCACCAGCAACCCCAATTCAATACAATTCAATTGAAGAGAATCCAATGGAAACCAATTTACCTCAAATAACGTCATCTCTATCTAATCAAACAACAACATCAACTCCAACAGAGGCAGTGCAAGCTGTTGTTGTTGCAGAAAAGGATAGAAACATATCGGACGAAGTAAAGAATAAAAAGTGGCTTGAGGATTATTTCAGCGAGGGAAAGAAGGCCGCGCTTGAGCAGGTCCTCTCGGAACTCAAAAGGGACAATCCCAAGATGAGGACGCTGGAGGACTTCGCGCAGCTTGCAACGACAGTCGTGGGAGAATGGGAACTCAGCGGCGAGACGCATCCCACCTTCAACCAGTGGGCGAAGCACCTTCTGAACCAAGTTAGGCTGAAGAATAGAATCCTCGGCAGTGAAAAGCGCACACGAGCGCAGGCCGAGGCCGACCAAGAGGCCTTCGCGCAGAAGATGATAAACAACGCGATTCAACAAGACCGACTCAGACTGCAACAACACCAGCAACAATGCCTGCCCCCCACATCAACGCCTGCTATATCGGAAAGCATGACAATACCCACGCAGGAGGAAGTTGAGGCGTTTATTCAAGAAGAAGAACTCGACGCCGACCCAGAGGCGTTTTGGAACTACTACGAATCAATAGGCTGGGTAGTGGGAGGCAAACCGATGAAGAACTGGAAAGCAGCCTGCAGGAAGTGGAAGAACGACTTGGACTATTAACTTAACAGTATAACCCGCCCCGCCGACCCGCCCGCAAATCGCTGGAGCGCAGCACGGCAGGCACAAACATAACATTATGATAAATAACCAAGATGCGCCAGAATGGCTCAGGAACATCATCTCGGAAATCGAGGAAACCTATCAGTCTTCGCGAGGCACAGACCCCAGCGAGCAGGAAGAGCAGCGCAGGGCAGAGGCCCAAGCAGCCAAAGACCGAGAAGCCGCCCTCAGATGGGCGAGGCAATTCCCCGACGACGACACACGCTGCAATCGTCAGCACTTCGGAAACAAGCCTATCAAGGACAACTACCTCGACACCAGCTTTGACCCAGAGAAGGCCCAATCAGAGGCCAAGTTATGGGCCTCGAAATTGCCCGACAAGAAACAACCACATCCAAATTCAAAACATCATGGCAGATAAAAAATATATCTTCATAAGGACCGACGAGACAAGACGCTCTTTATACACATCCCTCCTCGAAAACGTGTGTCAGGTCATAAACCAAGCTGTCGGCACCTACAAGGACCACAAGTGGGAGATAGACCCCGCCACCGAGGATCTCCAAGAATGGCTCCACGGCAACTGCGACAACATAAAGCGCATTATAGAAGCCGAGTTTAGGCAGGACTTCAAGAACTTCACCACCGCAGCCGCACGGCGATATTTCGATGACGTTATAGAGGAAGCGAAGGCAGAAGCAGAGAGAGTGCTCAAGAGCAGCGTAACGGACCGAGTCAAGGCACTGGCAGGAAACGACCGCCAAAAGCTGGAGGCTTTGGACATCGTGATTCCACTGGTGCAATCCAAAGACGGTAAAGCCGACTTCGACCCCGCCGCAGTCAAGGAGCTGGCGAGCGACCTCGTTCCATACGACCCCCAAGTAATAGCCTTCATCAAGAGGGCGAAGGCTCTGTTCCACGACCTCTGCAAATTCCACCAAGACGTCAAAAGGCTTTCGCACGGCGAAATCAACGGCTGGAGCGACCTCGACGACGGAACCGCAATACTCTCCTCGGACGGTACCAATCTCTGGCTCGACCTGCGCCCGATGGCAAAGCTGGACTTCGGTCTGGCCGAGGCCATAACGAACCAGCCGCTAGAGGACGACGGACACTTCCACGTTGGGGACGTTGAGGACGCTTACGAGTCTTTCCTGAAGCTTCTGGAGGACGTTGAAGCCACCCCGCAAGGAAGGCGAAATATAGAAAAACAACGATAGAAATAAGGCGTTTAGCTAACAAAACGCCTGCATACACGCTCTTTTTGAAATATCGACCGCTATCTTGTAGGCCAGCAGGCCGCAGGGATAGCGGCTTTACAACGAACATCTCTAACTATTTTGGCCAGTCATGAAGAAATACCAGCAATCCACCGCGATAGACCGCCTGCCAAGAATCCAGATGAGGACGATAACCAAGCACTTGGAGCAGGCGGAGAGGGATGGCAGGCCGACGCGCATCTACCTCAGGACCTGCGCAGGCCCCCGAACGCATCTCTGGGTGTTGACATACGACCCGCGAGGCAACACCCCGAATCTTCTCGTCGTGTGGCACACCCCCGACGGTGAGCGCAGGACATCTCGGCTGATGGTAGGCTGGAAGCGCAGCAACCTCGGCAAAGGCAGGATTCGGCTCTTCGTATGCCCCGCCACTGGCAGGCTCGTCTTCAAAGTCTACCTCGCGCCGTGGGAGGGATTCTTCTCCAGATACGCCTTCACCCACTGGCACTACACCGCCGCCCACGATAGCCACCGCCAAAGGCTGATGAACAAGTTCTACACCGCCACCAGCAGGATAGAGGACTGGCCGACGAGATACCTAAGCTATGCAGGACGACCCACCAGAAGGACGCGCCGCCTCGCCCACTGGTGCCTCAGGCAGGCGAGCCTCGAGCGGCAGTTGTCGGCGATAGTTCAAATCTGGAAGGAGAGCGGAGGCCTGGACGACCTTCTTAGCGACTGGCCAGACATCTAAGAGAATCCACGCGCAGGGACACGCCTAATTTGGCACGGGGACGACCTTAAATTCGATTTTAGAACCGCAGACGTACAAGTTTACCGCACAAAGACGAAAAGCGATTACAGAGCGTTTAAAAGCGGAAAATGCAAATAGCCTTATTGGCAACATTTAGCACATCCTGCTTAAACAATCACACCAACCAACATCAACAAACCAAAAGAAACATGAAAGAACAACCGACGAAAGGCCTCGTGGAGTTTTGGACCGAGGCACAAGAAGAGAAGGCTACCCAAAAGACCGCCGCGAAAGACATCTACGAACTTGGAGAGATGCTCTGGCGACTCTCGATAGCAGACGGACTGCACGACCACGCGCTGTCCCACTTCGCCGACCAAGCAATAGAGGACAAGGGAGGACTGGAAGTTGACGAACAGTATAACCTGATGCTCAACGTGGGCCTGATGCACGAAGTGGAGATGAAATCCGCGAAGCTGGGCAGGCTGGGCGAGTGGCTAAAAAGAGTAGCCAAAGAATATCATGCGGAGTAGTTTTGCCGAGCCGCGAAAAATGAGTATATTTGCAACGGCAATGCGCGGTACACAAGCCTAAATTTCCTATCTCCGAGGCGAAAGTGTCAGTAAAACTGTCAGTAAAAAGTAAGCCGTAATTGATTATCAATCAGTTACGGCTTACTTTGTGGAGCTGGAGGGATTCGAACCCTCGTCCAAACGTGGAACTAATATGCTTTCTACATGCTTATTTCCCAGTTGGTTTTCGTGCACCGACAGGGTAGGAACGCCCAATCGTTGCCTTATCCTCTAAAAGCTTCGGAGGCGTCGCGAGGAAGTCAGCCTCCTATTTCCGGTTTACGTGCACCGCCTGTTCGATTAGTCCCGGAACGAATGACAATCGGGCGATGTCTTGTCTCTGCGCCTAGCGCGGAGATTAAGCTGATCTACTATACTTCAATCAAGCAGCAAGAGCATAATTGTTGTTATTGCCAGTTAATTGTTTGATGTCCCAGATTATAGAGCGTAGCCATCATTGCTCTGCATGCTTACATACCACCTCTACACGCTGTCAAAACCAGTCAACCCCTTATCAATGGTCGA
The DNA here is from genome assembly GCA_020859845.1 of Bacteroidales bacterium. Classification (GTDB taxonomy): domain Bacteria; phylum Bacteroidota; class Bacteroidia; order Bacteroidales; family Muribaculaceae; genus Paramuribaculum. The sequence continues at coordinate 2,773 of JAJBVL010000090.1, read as the reverse complement.
CGCAGCTTGGCGCAAGCTTCAGCAGCAGTCACAGACTGCAAAGTTACTACAAATTTCGACGCCAGCCATCGGTTTTAACTTTATTTAATCCTTATGACGTCATTTTTTCTTATTGATATCGCGCCAATATATCTTCAGCCAAGCGTTTCATAGCGTCTCTGACCCATTGGGGAGACACCACCTCTACCTGCCCTGCCTGCATAAGCAACGCTTGCAGAAACTCATAGGTGGGTCGCACGTAGTAGGTGTAAGTGGTCGACTGGGAGTCATGCTCCAACTCGGTTTGCGATGAGTGGAGAGGGAGCGACGCTACGTAGGGACGAGCTTCGCCATACACCTTGACCACAACACGCTCTATCGTGAGGCGTCGGTCAGCTATAACGCCAACGCAGCCTTTAAAAAAATCTTTTAGGTCAAAGTCTGCGCCCAGCGAGAATGTCTTTTCGCTCATCTCCACCTCCTTCATGCGGTCAAGACCATAAATCCTCACGTCGTCGTAATAAGGCGACCGACCCACGAGATACCACCGTCGATTGTAGACCTTCACTCCATAGGGCTCTACTTCAAACGTGGAAGCAACGTCTTTTCCGAAGCCCTGATAAGACACCGTCAGAACTCTCCCCATACGCATGGCCTCCAAAATACGCGAGAGATAACGGCTACCCGAGGGGATATCCTCAAACTGAATACGATGCTCCAGCGAGCGGTCGGCCTGCAATTGATTGAGCGTGGCATAACTATCCACCAACCACGAGCGCAGTCCGTCGCCCTCCAAGTCATCAGGGTTGTCAATATAATATTTATACCCATCCTTAACGTCACACTCTATATAGACATTAAACACGTCGGCCACAGCGCGCTTGTGGTTCATAAACGTGCGCCACGGCAAGTCGTCGCCGTAGCCGAGATGGCTGCGCTTCCAGCATTCGTTTATCTCCTTGAAGGAGATGCGCCCATGACTGCGTATGGTGTCGATAAGCCATACATAGCGGCTGAAGAGATCGGAGTTTTTAGTGCCCATATCATTAATGTCGTTTTGTTTCTGGCCGTAAAGTTACCGCCAATCTATGAAAATTCACTGCATACCCTTCTCAATTTTTTTGAAAGGGCCGATATATCATTTTCACGATTTGTGGTGTTTGGGATGGTAAGTCATTCTCGCAAAGTGGCGATAGGGACAATCGATACCCCATCCTTACCTTCATAAGCGAAATCACCTACGGCGGTCAATATCATCTTAAAAGATGGCTTGCCCATCTTCTCTGTATTGATTTTGGCCTCAAGCGACAATAGGGTATCAGTGGCTTTTTTAATGGCAGTGTCACCCCCGAGCTTGATTTCCACCAGGCCATATTGTCCGTTGCGCAAGTGGACTACAGCATCACATTCAAGGCCGTTTTTATCTCGATAGTGATACACCGTCCCGTTAAGAGTCTGCGCATACACCCGCAAGTCTCTTACACACAACGTCTCGAAAATCAAACCCATCGTCTCCAGATCAGCTAACAAGTCTTCTGGGCCTATCCCCAACGAAGCGCATGCCAACGATGGGTCAATAAAATAACGAGTGTCGGAAGTGCGTATTGCCGTCTTGGATCTTATGTTGGGATTCCAGGCTGGCATATCTTCAATAAAAAAGATTTCTCTAAGGGCATTAATATAGGTGGCCAAAGTCTTCTCTGAAAGCTGCATGCTTTCCTCGCCGTTGACATCAGCGGCTATAATAGACAGAGGGGTCTGGGTCCCTTGGCATCTCGAATACGAACGTAAGAGTCTACGCACCATCTCGGATTGACGCATCACGCCGTCAACACGTGAGATGTCGCTCGTGACGACATTCTCTACGTATTCATTCGCTGCTATATTGATAGGGCTCAATCCAGACTTTTCCAAAGCGCTCTCAGGCCATCCCCCACGGCACATAAAGATAGCTATATCCTTTAAGGTCTTGTCGGATTGGCCACGTGGAGCTATACCTTCAAACAATCCCTTTAAACTCACCTGACCCGAAGAATCCCCAGATTCATACAGAGTCATGGGGCGCATAGTCAATCGGGCGATTCTTCCTGTACCAGAATGACGAATTAAATCTGTAGAGGGCAAAACAGAGGAACCAGTAAGAATAAATTGGCCCTTAGCATGGCGATGATCAACCTCAAATCTTACACTATCCCATATTTGAGGAAACAATTGCCATTCATCCAATAAGCGAGGTGTAGCCCCCACTAGAAATTGAGATGGATCCACTTCGGCAATCTGCCGATATTGGCGTTGCTGGGCAGGATTGTCTAAATATATAGTGCTTTTAGCAAAGCTTTCGGCGGTGGTGGTTTTTCCACACCACTTAGGGCCCTGCAAAAGCAGGGCCCCCATGCTTTCCAGCCGGCTCTTAACCAAGGGTTCTATTATGCGTCTGCGGTACTCCATATCTATCAAATGATTTGCAAATTTAGTGAAAATTTGCCCCACTTCCAAATTTGGCTGCTATTTTACTTCCGAAGTTGGCTGCTATTTCACTTCCGAAGTTGGCTGCTATTTCACTTCCGTAGTTGGCTGCTATCCCCCCCCTAATAGATATCAGGTAGATGTGATTCTACCCTACAGAAAACGGCACCATTGGCGGCGCCGTATTTTGTAGGGTAGGGAGTGAGCTATTAATAGCTATTTGAAAGAATCCCTACGGGATTCGCTGGGGTTGTCCATTTTGAGACCCCTTGCTTGAGCGGTAAACGAGGCTCGAACTCGCGACCCTCAGCTTGGGAAGCTGATGCTC
>JAJBVL010000061.1 GCA_020859845.1 Bacteroidales bacterium | reverse complement strand
CCGGTAGAGTCTCCTCAACTTCTATTGTGGGAAAATTTCTCCGGACAGTAGTGAAGCAGCTTATACAATAAAGATGTTTCAGAGGATAAACTCAATGATTGAGATGGAGCAGCGAGCCATTGAGCTTGGTTTCTTACCTTTCTTCTCCTGCGGCATCCCTGGATTTTCAATCGAGGAGATGATAGCGCCAGAGTTGTGGTTTTCCGATGAAAACGACGGCCCGTGGGAATGGAAGGGGCCTATGATTAAAGAAGGTCACTGCGCCTACGGCAAGATATTTAACAAGAAGGCAGGGTTTGTCAGTCTCGAGTGGCTTCCCGACTTGATAAACTATCGACGCAGCAAACCATTGGCGCACAACGAGGATGTTGCGGCTCTTGACGACATAGTGCTGCAGACCATTCAAAGCGAAGGCTCCGTCACCATAAAAGAGTTGCGCCGGCTGCTTAGCTTCGCCAGAGGCCGAGGTAAGCGCAAGAACGCTGACGAGCTTGTCGACGCGTTGCCCCATGACCAGAAGATTAGCTTGGAGCCAATACTGGTAAGGCTGATGATGGAGCTGCGCATCGTCATTGCCGACTTCGAATACAATATCGACCGCCACGGCCACCCTTACGGCTGGGGAATCGCCCGCTACACCACTCCCGAAACCCTCTACGGCTCCCTCCGCATTGACCGAACGCCCGAGGAGTCCTTCCTAAGGATTCTCAACCACTTCAAAACCCTTTTCCCTGGCGCCCCCGACAAGGTATTGCTTAAACTCATAAGTGGAAAGTCGCCTTTATGTTAAACTATCATTTAAGCGTCGGCCCTCCGACGCGACTTGATGCCCAACCCTTTGTGAGAGCCAGAGGGCTGACTCAAAAAGAGCAGCGGAGGGCCGCTGCACTGCGAAAGCTACCGCAGAGAAGGGGAGAAAATGTAAATGGCTTGTTTAATGTTAATCCAAACATTTACTTAAGTTAATATCAATCAGTTGAATAAACCTAAGTGGATATAGCTTATGAGAGAATGGCAAATGAAGACAGAGGAGAAGCTTACTTAAGAAGAGTCCTAAACTATATTTGCCAAATTCTTCAGCGGCTCTCACGCCATGATAAAAGCTATCTGACAGTTTGGAAGGGTGGTACTCTATGGCGAATTGCCTAAGTCCGAAGAAATTCTCGAGTCGGTAAGATCCCTTATGGGATATGTAAAATCAATCGTGGTTTCTTCGTTGGAGTAAATAAAAACAGGAGCTCGCTGTCTGGGTGGCAGCGAGCTCCTGTAGTAAAAAATGGGGGGATTACTTCTCAGGGAGGGCTTTGAGAATCTCTTGGAAGATTTCGTCAACGTTGCCTGAGCCGTTGATGGCTCGATAGAGGCCCTTGGCTACGTAGTAGTCGCGAAGAGGCTTGGTCTGGCAATGATACACTTCGAGGCGCTTGTTGATGGTCTCGATGTTGTCGTCGGCTCGACCTGTCTCCTTGCCGCGGCGTATCATGCGGTCGCGAAGCTCGTCGTCTTCCACCTCGAGGCCTATCACTGCATCGATCTTTCTGCCGCGCTTCTCCAGCAGGTCGCTGAGAGCCTCTGCCTGAGCTATCGTGCGAGGGAAGCCGTCAAAGATTACGCCCTTGGCCGTCTCGGGATGAGAGTCGAGATGGTCGGCAAGAATCTGTATCATCAGCTCGTCGGGGATGAGCTGGCCCTTTACGATATATTCGCCTGCCACACGCCCAAGAGGAGTGTCCTGCTTAATATGCTCGCGGAGCACCTCTCCTGTAGAGATATGTGCTATACCATATTGATTGATGAGACGCTCGCTCTGGGTGCCTTTGCCGCTTCCAGGAGCGCCGAATACTACTAAGTTGTACATTGGTTATGAAGAGAATTTAGTTAAACAAAAAAAATACATGGTGGAGTTTCGAGAATGTCGGTCAAGTATCCGCTATTCGCTCAAGGTCCACAAGTCGGGCAGGTTGCGGGCTTTGCCATCAATGTCAAGGCCGTAGCCTATCACAAACTTATTGGGAATCTCAAAGCCTACATACTCGGGATTGATCTTTCTTACCAGAGCCTCCGGCTTGAAGAGGAAGGTAGCGATGGTCACGCTGCGGGGGGAGAGACGCGCCAAGTCGTTGAGGATAAACTCCATGGTGCGTCCAGTGTCGATGATATCCTCTACGATGATGATTTCTCGCCCCTCCACTTCGGGCCCTAAGCCTATCACCTCCTTCACATGGCCTGTGCTCTTAGTGTTTTCATAGCTTTTCAGCTTCAAGAAGCTTATCTCAGCGTCGATGCTAAGCTCGCGAAAGAGGTCGGTGGCAAACATAAAGGCACCGTTGAGCACGCAGAGCAGCAGTGGACAACGCCCATCGTAGTCGGTGCTTATCTGAAGCGCCAGCTCCTTGATGCGCTCCTCAATACGGGAGCGCATCAAGAATGGCTGGAAGCTCAATCCATTGTATGATAGTCGGTCGTCGCTATTCATAGTCATAGGGGTCTTATTTATTTCCCTCCCTGCATGTGTAGGTCGGGGTCGGGTTCTGGCTCTGTCAGCAAGCCGCGGTCGCGTAGCAGTGCTTCCACCTGAGGTTCATGTCCGCGGAAGCGTACATAAATCTCCATTGGATCCTCGCTGCCTCCCATCTCGAGAATGTTGCGCTTGAAGGAAGCTGCGGTCTCAGGGTCAAAGACACCTTTCTCCTTGAAAAGTTCAAAACCGTCACATTCCAACACTGCTGCCCATTGATAAGTATAGTAGCCAGAGGCATAGCCTTCGCTTCCAAAGATGTGGCGGAAGTAAGGACTGCGATAGCGGAATTGTATCTCTTTAGGCAATCCCAACACATCGGCCACTGAAGCCTCGAAAGCGTCAACGTCTATTTCCTGACCATCTTCGGGCATCACCTTGCCCCACTGCAGGTCAAGAAGCGCAGCGCCTGTCAGCTCGGTCTGTATGAAGCCTTGATTGTGGGTGGAGGCTGCTTGGAGCTTGGCAAGAAGATCGTCGGGGATTACCTCGCCGGTAATGTAGCTCTTAGCATAGGTCTTAACGAGCTCTGGAGCGAAAGCCCAATGCTCCGTGATTTGAGAGGGGAGTTCTACAAAGTCGCGGTCGGTATTGGTGCCGGCTTGGCTGCGCAGCTGAGCGCGGGTCAACATGCCATGCAGACCGTGGCCAAACTCATGGAAGAGCGTGGTGACATCGTCGATCGTAAGCAGCGAGGGGGTGTCGGCCGTAGGCTTGGAGAAGTTACCCACGTTATATACTATTGGGCGCTGGCTGCGGCCATTGGGATCCTGGAAGGCGCTCTGTAGCTCGCCCATCCATGCCCCTTGACGCTTGCTGGCGCGAGGATAATAGTCGTTCATAAACACGGCCACATGCTCGCCCTTAGCATCCTTCACTTCATATACCTTCACGTCGGGATGATACTTAGGAGCGTCGGGGATAAGGGTAAACGTGACGCCATAGTTGCGCTCGGCCAGAGTGAACACACCCTTCACCACGCTGTCCACGGCGAAGTATTGCCTTACTTCGTCTTCTTGCAAGTCATATTTGGCCTTTCTTACCTTCTCGGCGTAGTAATAGTAGTCCCAGGGAGCTATCTTGAAGGTGTTGCCTTCGCCATCTGACAAGGCTTGCATTTCTGATACTTCTTCCTCCACTTTCTTCACAGCGGGTGCCCATATCTTCATCAGGAGATCTTCGGCGTTCTGAGGATTCTTAGCCATCACGGGCTCTGTCATATAGGCTGCAAACGACTCATACCCGAGGAGCTTGGCTTTAGCTGCACGTTGCTTCACAATCTGGGCAATGACAGGGCGGTTGTCATACTCGCCGCTTGAGGCGAGCGATGTGTAGCCCTCATACATCTTTTGGCGCAGGTCGCGATTGTCGGCATATTGCAGCAAGGGCAAACGGCTGGGACCATCGAGGGTAAACACCCACTTGCCCTCTAAGCCCCGCGCAGCAGCTTCTTCGGCCGCTACAGCCACATTGCTGGCGGGCAGACCGCTCAGTTGAGCCTCATCGTCTACCACGAGAGTGAAGGCATTGGTGGCGTTGAGGAGATTCTTGCTATATCGCAGATAGAGGGTGGCCAGGTCGTTGTTGATGGCCTTGAGCTGCTCTTGCTGGTCAGGGGAGAGGAGGGCGCCGCTGCGAGTGAAGTTGCGATAGGTCTCTTCCACAGCCTTAAGTTGCGGGCGGCTGAGATTCATCTGCTTGCGATGGTCGTAGAGGTATTTCACCCTCATGAAGAGCTTGGGGTTCATCATTATTTCATCCGTAGCTTGGGAATAGAGAGGATATACCTGCTCGGCCACTGCCTCAAGCTCTGGTGTAGAGTTGGCTTCATCCACGGTGCTAAATATCGACATCACACGACCCAGCAGCTCGCCGCTTTGCTCCATGGCCAGGATAGTGTTGTCAAATGTCGGGGTGGCTGGATTGTTGACGATGGCTTCTATCTCTTGCTTTTGCCTTGTTATCCCTTCCTGGAGCGCTGGCAGATAGTGCTCGGGCTTGATTTGCTCGAAGGGAGGGATGCCAAAGGGAGTGTCAAACTGAGGCGCTAACAATGGATTTTGGGCCATAAGGGGTGTCGTTAACGAAGGTAATGAGATGGCGGTCGCCAGAGCGGCCGCCATCATAAAGGATGTGATTTTCAATGTTGTTTACGTTATTTGTGCTTGTTATTATAATGTCAACTCGCTGCCGACTATCCTTGATGGGCAGGACGTAGCAGGTCGTTGACGGTCTTTACGGGGTTGAACGTAGCGATGGGCACCTCCACAAAGGCTGTGTTCCAGTTGCTCATAGCGCCATTCCACAGGCCTGGGAGCTCCAGTGCTTTCAGCTCCTTGCCGTGGCTCGACTTGGAGGAGATGAAGCCTGTGTTGGGGTCAACGTATTTCGGAAGGTCATACTTGCGTCCGTAGCGGTCCTTGATATAGCATACAAGGTCAACGGGGTTGAAGTGGGTGGCAGTCTTCATCTTGGCCACATACTCGGCGTTGTTGGGATCAATCTGTGTGCTTTCAAGCACTTGCAGCGATGCCGAGCCGTCGGGGTTGACAGCAATAAACGGGCCGCCGCCAGGCTCGCCTTCGTTGCGCACCATACCGCATACGCGCAATGGACGGTCGAGCTTCTCGCGGAGGTATACGGCGAGGTCCGTGTCGTTCATCTTGGCGATGCGCTCGTCGGTGAGCGAGAAGCGCTCCTTCATCCAAGCTGCCATCTCTTCAAGGAGGCGGTGGTCGTAGTTGCCTGTAGCAAGAGCCTGAAGGTATTCGTTTATCTTGTCGTGGAGTTCTATCATGTAGCCACCTATCACTTGCTTATAACGAATTGTTGGCTCACGCAGAGCGTCAGGCACCACGTTGTCGATATTCTTGATGAATACCACAGCCGAGTCAATATCGTTGAGATTCTCAATCAAGGCACCGTGGCCGCCGGGACGGAATACGGGATGGCCATCCTCAATGAATGGAGTGTTGTCCGGGTTGGCAGCTATAGTGTCGGTGGAAGGCTTCTGTTCGCTGAGCGAGATGTTGAATTTCACTCCTGTACGAGCTTCCGTGGCCGGCACTACCTCGGCGAGCTTCTCCTCAAAGAGCTTGCGATGATTGCTCGACACGGTGAAGTGGAGGTTGACTATGCCGCTATAGTTGGCTGCCGTCTGTGCGCCTTCGGTGAGATGCTCTTCCACGGGTGTACGGCTACCGTCGGGATAGCTATGAAACTTCAGAAGACCTTTAGGCAGCCCACCATAGTTGAGGCCTTCGGGCTTGATGAGAGCAGCGATTACGTCCTTTTCGCGGCCATCGGCTATCAAAGCCTTTACGTCTTTGCCATACAGACGCTCGCAGGCAGCGTTGAGGTCGGCCAAGAAGGGGAGCTTGTCGGGATCGGCCAGCAGCTTTGCCACGGGAGAACCCTCGGCTGGACGAGCCTCCTTGCCGTCAACAAACTCAAACATGGCTTTGAACATACGGCTGGCAGCGCCCGAGGCGGGAACAAACTTATACACTTCACCTCCGTCGGCCAGGTATTTCTTCCAGCGCTCGATGGCTTGGGCTTCTTCAGCGGGGGTTAACACGGTGATGCCGGCGCCTTGACGTGCGGCGTCGATTATTTTCAGGTAAGGGAATCCTTTAGCGAAGCGGGCGAGCTGGTCGTTGACTTGCTCTTCGGTGATGCCACGCTCCTCAAGCAGTTTAAGGTCTTCGGGTTGTAACATAGCAGTTATTGAGAGTGATAAAAATTTTCCCCAAATTTAGCAATTATTCTTCACCCTACCAAATAATTCTCATTTACGAGCAGTATTAGGCTCCGTTCCTGCCTTAAATGACTTTTTCGGCCTTTGAAAAGAATAAAAACAACCTAAATGCGTAAATTTTACGCAAAATATTTGGAGAAAATGAAAATAGATATTAACTTTGCGTCAAATTTACAGATAAAGGCTATGGATACGCAGAAATATTGTTACAAATATCCCCACCCAGCGGTGACAGCCGACAGCATCGTATTCGGCTTTGATGGTAAGGATCTCTTTGTGCTGCTTATAAAGAGAGGGGAGACCACCTACCAGGATTGCTGGGCCATCCCTGGTGGTTTTATGAAGATTGATGAGACCATCGAGGAGTGTGCTCGGCGCGAGCTCGCCGAGGAGACTATGGTGGAGGATGTGTATTTAGAACAGTTTCACGTCTTCTCTGCTGTTGACCGCGATCCACGCGAACGAGTGATGACAGTGGCATTTTTGGCGCTGGTGCGCAAGGGAGATTATAGCCGCGTGGTGGGTGGTGATGATGCCGAGGAAGCGCGCTGGTTTAAGCTGAGCGAAGTGCCTCAGTTGGCCTTTGACCATAATGAGATAATCCACTGTGCACATGAAGAGTTGAAGCGCCGTTTGCGCTCTACAGCGATAGCATTCCGCTTGCTGGACAAGATGTTTACCATCCCTGAGCTGCAAGCGCTATGCGAGGCCGTCAACTGCACGACCTACGACAATCGCAATTTCTACAAGAAGACCCTTGCCTTCCCCTTTATAGAGCACCGTGGCACAAGCCCAGTGCCTCAGCCCAACAAGCGCCCCGAGCTTTATACCTTCAACGAGAGTGCCTATAAAGCCACTAAAGCGCGGCAAGCCAAATATCCTTTTGATTTCTAACCCCTCAATACTTTAATGATATGAAGCACGCAACTATTCTCGGAGCTATTGCCGGCGATGTAATAGGCTCGATTTATGAGTTCCACCCAACGAAAAATCCTCATTTCCCTCTTCTCAACCCCAAGATGGAGATTACTGACGATAGTATCATGACCATCGCCGTGGCTCAATGGATGATGGAGGATCCATGCCTTTCTCCTGAAGGGCTGGTATCGATCATGCAGCGCTGGGGACGCAAGTATCGTTATCCCATGGGGAGCTATGGGGGAAGGTTTGCACAGTGGCTCGATAGCGACAATCCTCAGCCTTACGGCAGTTGGGGCAATGGCTCGGCTATGCGCGTAGCTGCCTGTGGCTTTGCTGCCCACACCCTTGAGGAGGCTCTTCAAGCCTCAAAGGCGAGCGCTATGGTGACGCATAATCATCCCGAGGGTATAAAGGGGGCTCAGGCGGTGGCTTGCGCTATCTTTATGGCCGCTCACGGGGCCGACAAACACACCATCCGTGGTTATATCACCGACCGTTTTGGCTACGACCTCAGCGCCACCTGCGATGAGATCCGTCAGTCATATAGCTTCGACGGGAGTTGCCAGGGCACGGTGCCTCAGTCGCTGATAGCGTTTTTTGATAGCAAGGATTATGAAGACGCTATCCGCTTGACAGTGTCGCTTGGAGGCGACGCTGATACGATGGGGGCTATCACTGGCGCTGTGGCCATAGCTTATTATAAGGAGATGCCCGATGCGGTCTACGATTTTGTAATGGCGCGTATACCGGCTGATTTAAAGCAGGTGGTAGAGGCTTTCGAGAGCAAGCACACCCCTAAGCCTGCGATGTGTTGCGGCGTGACGCCCGAGAATATCACGTCGTTGAAGCCTCATGAGGTATTTGTGTTTGGCAGCAATCTCGCCGGTCAGCATCTTGGAGGAGCAGCCCGCGCTGCTGTGAAGTATTTTGGGGCCAAGATGGGCGTGGGGGTAGGGCTCCAAGGACAGGCGTATGCCATCCCCACGATGCAAGGTGGCGTAGAGACTATTCGGCCCTACGTGGACCAATTTATCGACTTCGCTCGAAGCACTCCCAATCGCCAGTTCCTTGTCACGAAGATCGGATGCGGTATAGCCGGCTTTCGGGTCGAGGAGATAGCGCCTCTCTTTGCCGAAGCGCTCTATTTGCCCAATGTAAGCCTTCCGCAAGAGTTTATTGACCTACTGCGTCCTCACCCTGCCTATACTCCCGACGAGATGAAAGCTCTTAAGATGTGGAAACTGGGCCTTGGCGACATGGGCAAGGCGGTTAACGGCCAAGACCCCATGCCATCCAAGGAGGTGATAGCCACTCCTGACCGTTTCCACAATCGTCAGCCAATGCCGGCAGAGTATGTGACCATCCCTCTCCACTTTGCCATCTCTGGCCAAGCCATAAGGATGGTGGAGCGTGGGCATATCCCCGAGGCTATGGAGGACCACTGGTATATGTATTGCCACCACAACACAATATATTATCATCGCAGCTGGACTGGCCTCTGCATCTTTACGGCTCGCTATGAAATCCGAGGAGGCAACGCCGTGATTACCTCCTTGCGCATCAATCGCAACAGAGAGCAATACGCAGGCACTGATGATGCTAAGGATGTAGCCCTTTTCCTGGCCCTTCTCTGCGATGAATTTGGAGGCGACTCCTCATCTTTCTGGGACGAGGTCCTCTCCTAAGTATTTTTAATTACAATGAATCATAAATCAGCTTATTTATAGCTTTTTAATCATATTATCATGGTAGAAGTAGATAGATTGATTGCCGACCTGCGTCAAGCTTTTGGCGAGAAGGTGAAGTTGCCCATTGCAGTTTGGTATACCGACGAGCCGGCGGGCGAAGAAGTGGCGATGCCCCACTGTATGTTTGAATGTCTGCCGATGGTCGAAAGTGGCCAAGTGGTGTCGTTCTCAAAGGACAAGTTGCATTGTGGAGGCGGGCGAGTGTATAGCGGCTACCTGCCGCTAAATCCTGGCATTCCCAAATTCGTGTCGCTCGTGGAGCATTACAAGCAGACTCCCGAGATGGTGAGAGAATATGTGGAGAGTCTTGACATCAAGATGCAAGATAAGCCTTACTTCAACTTTGCGCGCCTCGACCAGATGGAGACGCTTGAGAATGTAGAAGGCATAGTGTTTTTTGGTAATGCCGATATTATCAGTGGTCTTGTATCTTGGGCTTTCTATGACAGCAATGAGGAGGATGCCGTGTGTTGCCAGTTTGCTTCTGGTTGTTGCTCGATAATTACTTTTATCACCACCGAAAACCGTAAGCAAGGCCATCGTACATTTCTTGGAATGTATGACCTCTCAGTGCGAAAGTTCCTAAAGCCCGATGAGCAGGCATTCGCTATACCTCTCTGTCGGCTGGAGAAGATGGTGGGCACCCTCCACGAGTGTGCATTGTTTGCAAGCCCCGCATGGGCCGGCGTCAAAGAAAGAATAAACCGGTGAGGACAACAGACGCAAATTTTCGCATGAAGACTGAAGAAGAGAAAAAGAAATGCCACCAGGGCTTGCTCTATGATAGTGGAGAGCCCGGCTTGGTGGCAGAGCGCTGCGCTGCCAAGGAGCTTTGCCATGACTACAACGCGCTCCGTCCGCTTCAAAGCAAGGAACGTCAGGCTATCATATGGCGCCTCTTTGGCAAGGTAGGCGAGAATTTCAGCATCGAGCCGCCTTTTTGGTGCGACTACGGCTACAACATCCGCTGCGGGGATAACTTTTACATGAACCACGGATGTGTTATCCTCGACGACACTCTGGTGGAGTTTGGCGACAATGTGTTTGTGGCTCCTCAGTGTGGCTTCTACTGCGCTGGCCATCCTTTCGATATTGAGCAGCGCAATGCCTGTCTCGAATATGCGCGGCCTATCCGCGTGGGGAGCAACGTGTGGATAGGCGGTGGAGTGACGGTGCTTCCCGGTGTCACTATCGGTGATGGATGCGTCATAGGAGCCGGCTCGGTGGTGGTCCACGACATCCCGCCATACTCTCTCGCTGTCGGCAACCCATGCCGAGTAATCCGCAGCCTCAAGCCCTAAGAATTTCCTCAATTTTTGTATATATGTGTACGCAGTCCTTATACTCCAAAAATCTTGCTATCTTCCAGACATCCGACGGCGCCCTCCAGCTCAATGTGAAGCTGGAGCGCGACACCGTGTGGCTCAACGCCAACCAGATGGCCACACTGTTCGACCGCGATAGCAAGACCATTCGCAAGCACATTAAGAACGCCTTACAAGAGGAGCTGGCCGTGGACCCTCATGAGGATAATCCAACAGTCGCAAAATTTGCGACAGTTCAAGCCGAGGGCTCTCGTCAGGTTGTTCGCGAAGTGGAGCACTATAATTTGGATGTGGTACTTTCGGTTGGTTACCGCGTGAAATCTTTGCGCGGCATCGAGTTTCGCCGGTGGGCCAACAAGGTGCTTAAGGATTACATTATCAAGGGGGTGGCCGTCAACGACGAGCGCCTCAAGCGCCTCGGCCAGATGGTTGAGATCATGCGTCGCGCCGAGAAGCAACTCGAGGCCTCCGAGGTTTCTCCCCTGCTCAACGGTAAGCATTCGGTAAAGCTCGCAAGACGGGCATAACCGAATGTTTATGCATATATGGAGGTCCTGCATCAAGTAAACCTGTCATTTCGGAAGATGTCTTCTAAAAATGTGTCTTCAACTCACTTTCCGATGCAAAAGCGAGAAAAGATTGAGGCAAGAATGTCGGGGGTAGTGATGGTGCCGGTAATCTCCCCCAGGTGGAGGAGCGCCTCGCGGAGGTCCTGAGCTACGAAGTCGCCTGAAATGCCAGAGGAAAGGCCTTCAATAACGCGCTGTAGGCTTTCAGCGGCGTGGCTGAGGGCCTCATAATGGCGTAGGTTGGTCACCACGATGTCGCCTTGCTCGTGGAGAAGGAAAGAGGCTGCTTCAATAATGGCTGCGCGGAGCTGGTCAATGCCTTGTCCTTCACGAGCGCTTATCCATAACTGCCCCTCAGTATTTTCTTGCGATTCTGCGGCCACGGTGTCGGCCTTATTCACCACATGGATAAGACGCGAGTCAGGGTGAAGATGGTGGTGGAGTTGCTTTTCTGCTTCAGTAATGGCCTCGGGGGATTCCTCGGGGCTCGTGACCCATAGCACTATCTGTGCTTGCTCTACGCGCTTGAGTGCTCGCTCAATGCCTATGGCCTCGATAGGATCGGTAGTGGAGCGAAGGCCGGCAGTGTCAATAAATCGCAGGAGGGTGCCTTGCAGGCTGATGGTGTCTTCAATGACGTCGCGCGTCGTGCCATGGATAGGACTCACTATCGCCTTTTCATCCTCCAGCAGACGGTTGAGGAGGGTCGACTTGCCTACATTCGTCGCTCCAACAATGGCCACGGGCAATCCTTCTTTGATGGCACGCCCCGTGGCAAAGCTGCTGGCCAAATCCACAACCACCGAGTGAAGCTCGGCAGAAAGCTCAATAAGACGTTGGCGTGAGGCAAACTCAACATCCTCCTCGCTAAAATCAAGCTCCAGCTCCAACAGTGTGGCCAGCTCTAGAAGCTGGTCGCGCAGCGCCGAGAGACGTAGTGAGAATAGACCACGCATCTGGCTCATAGCCAAGCGATGACTGGCCCGTGAACGCGACGCTATAACATCGGCCACAGCTTCAGCCTGCGCCAAGTCGAGATGACCAGCTGCAAAAGCGCGGCGTGTAAACTCGCCAGCCTCAGCCATTCGAGCTCCGCTATCTATTAGAAGCCTTACCACCTCTTGTTGCAGCCATGTTGACCCATGAATGGAAAGCTCCACTACGTCCTCGCTGGTAAATGAGCGCGGCGACCGAAAGACAGTAGCCACAGCCTGATCTATCACTTCCCCTGATGCTGGGTCTATTATCTCTCCAAGATGTGCTGTGTGGCTCGGGCAAGCTTCCAGCTTCTTCCCGCGCCATATCTTTGAGGCCACTGCAAGAGCTTCAGGCCCAGAGATACGCACCACGGCAATACCCCCCACGCCCGGAGCAGTAGATACTGCACAAATAGTGTCGTTAGTAGCCATAGGTGGTTGACGACTTAGCCGACTTGGAGGCTCGCTGATTGGAACGGGCTCTCATGTGGGTCCATTGATTCCAGCTGCTATGACTCTCTATGACGTCCTCAATGCTATCAGGGAGAGCGGAGAAGAAGTCGTGGCCAGTCAAGGCTTCTACATTGTCGACAGTAGTGACAGCCTGTTGGATACCACCCTCCACCCGACCGTTTTCCATTATGAAGGCAATAGCACGTGGAGGATTGGCATAGGGCGATAGAATGACCTTGAAGAAACTCTTAGGCACCCCTACGCCAATTGAGCCTATTCGCTCCTTTACATCGTCTTGGTTGGCCAAGACAGGGCCTGCTATGATGATGATAGCGCTATCGGCTTGAGCCCATACACGACACTTCTCTTCGAGCGATTTCCAAGCGCCAGTGTTGAGAGTGTGTTCCTGGGGGCAGATATTGGTCATGTAGAAAGTCTCCTTCATGGCGTCCTGACTCCACTTCATATCGCCTGCTGGCGCCATGTGGCCACGGTCGTAGCCCGAATAGCTATAATCCTTGCTTTGAGGGCAGCTTTCAACGTTGGGGTCGCAGGCAAACTGGTTGGAGCGTGGCTCTGTGCCTTGCGCTTCTTCAGCAGTAAGCTCCCACGCCACCCAGTTGGGGATATGAAGGTAGGGATTAAAGCTGACATCCATCCCTTTATATCTTACGAGTTGCTCCTCCAGTAGAGGATTGGTCTTGACGGCCATCAGTTCCTCGGCATTGTTGGTGACTGGCAGAGGCCCTTCATTGGCAGCTGAGCATTGGTCGATAGCCTTTATCGAAACGATGACCAGCAAGAGTATGAGGATAGTAAGATAGGGGAGAGTCTTCTTTTTCTTCTTACGCGAAGGCGAAC
This sequence comes from Bacteroidales bacterium, assembly GCA_020859845.1. Taxonomy (GTDB): domain Bacteria; phylum Bacteroidota; class Bacteroidia; order Bacteroidales; family Muribaculaceae; genus Paramuribaculum. The sequence goes on along the minus strand of JAJBVL010000061.1, from coordinate 47,334 downwards.
GATAATAACGTGTCATTATAGTGAGGTAGGGGAGAAATCGTTGATGGTTTGTGCTATATGATGGATTGATGGGAGAGGCGTGGCGCTGGAGATAGGGAGGCAAAGAAGCTCCTTACACAAACGCTCTGTGATGGGGAGAGAGGCTGAGGCAAAAGGCTCCCGCCCTTCAAAGCATGGCTGTAGATGAGGAGGTGTGGGGTAGTTGACGTCGGTGGCCACTCCATGATGACGCAAGTAACGAGCCAGATTATCGCGATGGGGAGTTGTGACCACAAACTGATGCCACACCATCTGACAAGCCGATGAGGGCAGAGGGGGGAGTTTCACATCGGGGTTTTTAATAAGCTTGTTGTAGAGCTCGGCCCTTTGTCGGCGTGCTTGATTCTCTTGGTCAAGATACTGCAGCTTTACGCAGATGAGGGCTGCTTGTAGAGGGTCCAGTCGACAGTTGAAGCCTGCATAAATATTATGATAACGGCGATCGCTGCCATAGTTGGCCAAAGCTCTTACAGCCTCGGCGAGGTCGTGATGGCTCGTAGTGACGGCTCCTGCGTCGCCCAACGCTCCTATGTTTTTCGTAGGGTAGAAGCTAAAGGCGCCAGCATCGCCCAAGCCCCCTGCCACTGCCACTGGCTCCCCGGCCGAGAAGGCCCCAGCCGCTCTGACTCCGATGGCTTGAGCCACGTCCTCCACTACCAAGAGATGGTTCCTTTGGGCTAAGGAGGCCATCTCGCTATCCCAGGCCAAGCGACCATAGAGGTGGACTGGCATGATGGCTTTAGCATGACCATGCTTGAGTCCTTCTAAAATGCCTTCTGCCGAGAGGTTGAGGGTGAGAGGGTCTGGGTCTACCAATATAGGGGTGAGTCCTGCGTCGACTATAGCCAAGATAGAGGCAATGTAGGTGTTTCCTGCCACTATCACACCATCGCCATCCCTTAGACGCCCAAGCTCTTTATAGCCTCGGAGGATTAGCCTCAAGGCATCCAGTCCATTGCTCACGCCTATAGCATAGCGCGTGGCTGCTACCTCCTGCATCTTCTCCTCAAAAGCCTCCACCTCGGGCCCTCCTATATAACGTCCGCTTTCTATGACGCGCGTGGCAGCGGCCTTGAGTTGGTCAAGGTAGGGGAGGTTGACGGCGCCGAGGTCGAGAAAAGGATGATTAATTTTTAAGTCAAAAGTCAAAAGTCAAGAGTCAATAGTCAAAAGTCAGGAGTCAAGGGTCAAGAGTGGGGCTCTTGATGGGATTTCTTACAAAATTAGTAAGATTTTTTGAGAAAAAGTTTGGTAGTTGGAAAAATGTGCGTACCTTTGCAGTGTTGTAGATGGCTACAACACCCAATCACATTAAGCAACACTTGACATCATCAATATGTTATTCTCTTTTTTCACTGGATTTTTAGCAGCAGGTATGGTGGCTATAGTGGCCATCGCGCCTGCCGCTGGAATCGAGACAACAAAAAACACCACAACTCAACTTCATCACGACCATGATCAATCTCAATCATCTGTCCTACCGTTATAAAGGGGGCATAGAGGCCCTCAGTGATGTGACGGCCGAGATAGGGCCGGGCATTCATCTGCTCTTGGGAGAAAATGGAGCGGGCAAGACGACGCTGCTCCATATCATAGCCGGTCTATTATTCCCTACGATGGGAGAATGTCAGATAGACGGGTTGGCAACCAGGAAGCGCGAGCCATCTACGCTACAAGACATCTTTTTCTTGGGCGACTCGATGATCTTTTCGGGGTATTCCATCAATGATCTCATCGGTGTGCATGCTGTATTTTATCCACGGTTTGATGCGGCGATGCTCCGTCAGAATCTGGCAGAGTTTGGCATGACGGGCAATGAGCCTCTAAATAGACTATCGCTTGGCACACGGCGCAAAGCTCAGTTGGCCTACGCTCTGGCGCTGAGGACGCCGTATCTATTGATGGACGAACCAGCCAACGGCCTTGACATTACGTCGAAATATGGATTGCAAAACATGCTTGCGCGGTGTATTGACCCCGAGCAGACGGTGATAATCTCAACCCATACGGTATGGGATCTGCAAAACCTCTTTGACGGTGTGCTGGTGTTGAGCCATGCTCATCTTTTGCTTTGTCAGCCCACCGAGGTAGTGCTTGAGCGTATAGCGTTTATAGACGACGTGGTGCCACCCGTTGGTGCGTTGTATGTGGCTCAACAACTGGGACGCTTTCAGGGTATAGTGCAAAACACCACGGGCCAACTGAGCGAACTCAACTACACACTTCTCTATATGGCTCTGCAGTCGCCTCAACGCGATGCTTTGCTGCACATTATTAACAATCAACCTCTTTGAAAAGAAAAAAATGGATACAATCCCTGCAATAGATAATCTAAGCCGGACAGCCTCAGTTGCCGTCAATCGTTTTTCGTGGCGTAGAGTAGTGGCGGTGTCGCGCCTCCACTGGGGTGCAATGGGTGTGCAGATGCTCGCCTATTTTGGTGTGGCTACTGTATGCACCATCCTTTTTTTCATCCCATATATCGGTATACTTACAAAGGCTATTGCTTTGCTCTTGTTTTATGCTTTGGAGCTGGCCTTAGTGTTTTCCCCATTGGTATTCACTTATAAAAGTGGCTTGGAAATGGAGACGATGCTACCGGCTCGAGGGTCGGAGAAAGCCGTAATGACTGTGGGTTACATATTTATAGTGTTGCCCTTCGTGACATTCTTGCCGATAGCTACAGGTATAACGGCAGCTAAGGTCGGAATGGTGCATTTCAACTCCAACTTCTTTGCCACCATATTCGACACTATGCTTGGCTCATACGGACGGACGTTTTCTCTGTCGTCGATTCTATCCTTTTTAGCACTGATGGCTACATGCCTCTTTGCAGTGGTCAGCACCAAGAAAGCACGTGCATTGAAGAGTTTCTTATGGACGGCTGGTGTCTATATCGGGATTTCGATAATAACGGGAATAGCCACCGTAATAATCTTCTTTTTCAAGCTTAAAGACTTAACTACTACCAATATAGAGTTAATAAATGCCAATACTCCGGGCGAGGTGATTGAACTCTTGGGATTGTCTGATATCTTATATTTCTACAACGGGTTGCTTGGAGCGGCTACTATAGTTTTAATAATATTGACCGTGCGCTCTATCTGTCGACGCCAACTCTAATCAGATGGATTTTAAGACTACAAAACCAATATATCAACAGATAGCGGATCTGGCCTTCCAGCGCATCCTTTCGGGGGCGTGGAAGGCCGAGGAGCGAGTGCCGTCCGTGAGAGAATTGGCCGTAGAGTTGGCCGTCAACACCCATACGGTCCTTAAAGCCTATGAATATCTCCAAGCCGAGGAGATAATCTATTCGCGCCGAGGCATGGGTTTCTTCTTGGCGAGCGACGCCAAGAAGCGTGTCGACCACGCTCGTAAAGAGGAGTTCTTTTCCACCACCCTTGTCGACCTCTTCGAGCAAATGAGGATGCTAGGCATCACTTGGGAGGAGGTCGAGGCCCACTATCGTGGCTCCTCGGAGGAGGCAAAGTCAGCAGAGTCCTGAGACTTAGGCTCCGGCGTAGTCTCCTTTTCGTCAACAAAGAGTCTATCCTCTTCGTCGAGCTTGAAGTCCTGGGCCAATAGAGCTATAAAACGTGATATCTGCTTGATGGCATTCTGCGTCTCTGGGGTAATCTCCTTGCCCTGGAGGCGCAGCATAAGCATGCCATAGAGGGCGTTGAAGCAAGTCTCTATCTCGCCTACTTTGGCATCGCCAGCTTTCGAACGAAGTTCAACGATGAAGGGGAGGGTGCGGTAAAACTCGGCCGTGTAGCTGGCAAAGCGAGGGTCTTTCAAGAGAGCTTGATGGAGGGCTACAAGCTGGAGGAGGACGTTTTTATTCATCTGCAGATGGCCGTGCTCCGTCACTCCTTCACGGCGCATCATGTCGATAAGCGACTCATACCACTCGGTCATCTCTCGGCGTTGAGCGTCGGTGAGGTCAAATCGGTCTATTACGTTGCGCTTGATTTCGTCGATGTTGAGATGGTTGGCGCGTATGATGTCCTCTATCTGCCACATATAGAGCAGATACTCGGCTATGTTGTCTTTTCTTTTCTGCGAAGCGATGTACATAATAAGTCAAGAGTCAAAAGTCAAGAGTCAAAAGTCAAGAGTCAAAAGTCAAGAGTCAAGAGTCAAGAGTGCAAAAGTACAAAAGAATTTTCGTACCTTTGCACACTTAAAACAAATCAACACCTCAGAATGCTCACTTACTATAAATCATTGCTCCAGTTGGTGCTCGCTCCATCCAGCGGGTGGGAGGACTTGGGGAAAGACAATCTACCACCACGGTGGCTGCTCAAGGTGGGGCTGATACCCTTGATAGCCATCACGGCTCTCACGGTCTTTCTCCTGCCGCTCTATCATCGTGATTGCAGCATGGCCACTCTGCTCCAGCACTCTATAGTCATCTTCATTAAATATTTTCTTACCTACTTTATTGCCTCCTTCATGCTCTCCATCTTTTTGCCAATGATGGCCGAGGAAGAGGTAGGGGTGCGTCGACGCGACACGTTTATCCTCTATTCTCTTTCGCTAATGGCTGTGATAGGACTGTTGCAAAACTGCTTCCCGATAGAGATGGCGCTCACGTATTTCTTGCCTCTCTACGTGGCCATAGTGATGTGGCGAGGCATGAGCTATCTTTGTGTGCCGCAGCAGAGAGCTGGTCAATTTATGGCCCTTACACTCCTTAGCATAATCGCTCCCCCATATCTTCTGGGAATGCTCTTTGGCTGTGTGATACCTCCAGCGTTTTAATACTTCACTTTATCCCTTTTATTAAAGCTATGCAATCCAAGGACATTAACATAAAGAATCGTAGAGCTACTTTTGACTACGCTATCTCCGAGACGTTTACGGCCGGCATAGTGCTGACGGGCACTGAGATCAAGTCGATACGTCAGGGAAAGGCCTCGTTGGCCGATACCTATTGCATCGTCGACCGAGGCGAGGTGTGGATCAAAAACATGTATATTGCCGAATACTTCTACGGCTCTTACAACAATCACGCCACGCGCCGCGACCGCAAGCTCTTGCTCACTAAGCGCGAGATAGGTCGTCTCGACAAGAGCGGCAAGGAAGCTGGCTACACCATAATCCCCCTCAAGCTTTTCATTTCTGAAAAAGGGTTGGCCAAGATAGTAATTGGCATTGCCCGAGGCAAGAAGGAATACGACAAGCGCCAAGACATCAAGGAGCGCGAAGACAAGCGCTCCATGGCTCGTGCCTTCGAGAAATAGCATCCGAGCGTGGGCGCAAAAAAAGAGATATCAAAAAATAAAGCCTTGACGATTGTGGTCGCCAAGGCTTTATTTTTGAAGCTTCGTCGGGGTGAAAGGATTCGAACCTTCGACCCCCTGCTCCCAAAGCAGGTGCGCTAACCGGACTGCGCTACACCCCGAAAGCGAGTGCAAAGTTAAGCATAGTTTTTGATACACCCAAATTTTTTCTCAGGAAAATTTCTCGCAGATGTGGCGATATACGAGGCTTGCCAGTGTCATGCCAAAAGTGGCTGTCACCTGACAGAGTGCTCCGTTGATACGCGCTTTGCCATAACTCATCCCCCCGTCGGTGTCTTCCCCTTCCCAGCGCATCTTGACGAGCTCGGGCGAAAAGACGCAGCGAAACTTACGCCGAGGCCTCACACCCTCTCTCTTGAAGCGATGGCGAAGAGCCGCTGCCAGCGGACACCCCTCCACCTTCCAGAATTCAGCCACTTCTACGCGCGTTGGGTCGGTTTTCAAGGCCGCTCCCATAGAAGAGAAGAAAGTGAGGCTAGGAGTTGAGGTGGCTTGAAGGATGAGATGTGCCTTGTCGGCAAGAGAGTCGATCGCGTCGATGGCATAATCATAGTCTTGAAGAGCAAAAGAGGAGGAAGTCGCGGGAGAGTAGCGCTCATGGCGGATAGCAATATCGGCCTCGGGATCTATCTCCAGCAGCCGCTCGCGCATCACTTCCACTTTGCTCCGTCCAATGGTGGCAGTAGTTGCCAATAGCTGACGATTGATATTCGACGTGGCCACACAGTCGGCATCGACGAGCGTCAGATGGCGAAAACCAGTACGCACGAGAGCCTCCGCGGCCCAGCTCCCTACTCCTCCAAGACCAAAAATGATGATTCGAGCCTCTTGGATGCGACTCATCGCCTCCAATCCGCTCAGCCGTGCCACTCTATTGTATCGAGCGTCTATCATCTCTCATCTCTCATCACTCATCACCTTATACTTGAGCTTTTCCCAGAAGGTGGGTTTCATCATCTTCATGTGGACATTCACCTTGTTGTCGGCTTTGTTGAGGATAATGATAGATGAATGGAGCACGATGGCAATCTCCTCTTCGAGCTCTACTATCTGGTGAATCACCTCCAAGGGGATGGCATGAAAAGGCGAATTGGCCGACAGACTGTTGATTAGCAGCTCATCTTCGGTCACTTCTATGCCATGGTCGGGTGTGAGACGTTCAAAGAGGGGGGCAAAGTTAAGGTCGTAGACACTCTCAGGGCGTCTACGATAAGTCTTATATAGAGATTCTATGGTCTTAGCGGTGAGCATCTTACTTTTCCTGTATTTTTTAAGTATAGGAATATTAAGGGTTTTTGATTCTTTATAGATAAACGCATAAGGCGGGGGTATAGTTTTGAGCCATCCCTTTTTATGGCAACATTCCCTTAATATTGTCCCTGTGATTGAAGTGATTTGAGTGTCAGAAAACCCTCGTGAGGAGGGGAGGGGGAGAGAGGGAAGGAAAACGGGAGCGGCTAGCGTCGGTGCCATCTCCGCTCCCGTTGGGATAAGTTGACGTTTAGGCGAGGAAGCCAAGCAGCACACCAGCAGCAACGGCCGAGCCTATCACACCAGCCACATTGGGGCCCATGGCATGCATGAGCAGATAGTTGGTGGGATCGTATTCCAGACCGAGGTTGTTGGAGATGCGTGCCGACATTGGCACAGCCGATACACCTGCATTGCCGATAAGAGGGTTGATCTTCTTGCTCTGAGGTAAGAAGAGATTGAAGATCTTGACAAAGATCACGCCGCTCGACGAAGCGATAATGAAGGCCATAAAGCCAAGGGCAAAGATGCCTATGGTCTCAGCCGTTAAGAATTCGCTGGCCTGAGTGGAAGCTCCCACTGTCATTCCCAGGAGGATGGTGACGATGTCGGTCAAGGCGTTGCTGGCGGTCTTAGCAAGACGCGTCGTCACGCCACATTCGCGGAGCAGGTTGCCAAAGAAGAGCATGCCAAGCAGAGGAATACCCGAAGGCACTACGAAGCAGGTGAGTAGCAGTCCGAGGATGGGGAAGATAATCTTCTCGTTTTGCGACACGGCGCGGGCAGGCTTCATCTTTATCAGTCGCTCGTGCTTAGTGGTGAAGAGGCGCATCAACGGCGGCTGTATCACCGGCACGAGAGCCATATACGAGTAGGCCGATACGGCGATGGCACCCATCAAGTTGGGGGCAAGCTTCGACGAGAGGAAGATTGCCGTGGGGCCATCGGCTCCGCCGATGATGGCTATCGCACCAGCTTGGTCGGGGGCAAAGCCCAAGAGCAGAGCCACCATGTAGGCACCAAAGATGCCAAACTGGGCAGCAGCGCCGATGAGCATCAGCTTGGGATTGGCGATAAGGGCCGAGAAGTCGGTCATAGCGCCTATACCCAAGAAGATGAGGGGAGGATACCAGCCCGCACTCACACCATTGTAGAGGATGTTGAGCACCGAGCCTTCCTCGTAGATACCAATCTCAAGACCAGCCTCGGCATTGAAGGGGATGTTGCCGATGAGCATGCCAAAACCTATAGGCACCAGCAGCATGGGCTCAAAATTCTTCTTTATGGCAAGCCATATGAAGAAGAGGCCTACGACGAGCATTACCAGATGCTGCCATGTGGCGTTGTAAAAGCCCGTCAGGTGCCAAAACTCTGTGAGGTTTTGGAGTAGGAAATCACCAAATGACATAATGATTTTTTCTTAGGGTCTTAAAGCATTAGTGGATTAGCCGATGGTAAGGAGCGTAGCGCCTTCGAGCACAGCATCTCCAGGATTTACAGAGATAGAAGTCACCTTGCCATCGCGGCCAGCGTGGATGGCGTTTTCCATCTTCATAGCCTCAAGCACCAATACGGTGTCGGCAGCCTTCACCTCGTCGCCAACCTTTACGGGGATGGAGAGCACGGTGCCAGGCAGGGGGGCCTTGATCTGGGAGCCGGCGCCGCCTGTTGCAGCAGGCTTGGAGATTACCTTTTCGCCGGTTTCGGTGCGAGGAGCCGCAGCTGGGCGAGGGGTCTTGACTATGGTGACAGGCTTCTTAGAGGCCTCAAGCTCTACCTTGTAGGGTATGCCGTTTACCTCTACTTGTGCAATGTCGTTTTCGATATCACCAATGGTCACATTGTACGTGTTGCCATTGATCTTGTATTTGTATTCTTTCATGTGTTTAGGGGTGGGGGTTAGCGGTGGGGGAGTTCGCGTAGGCCATAGATCTTGGAGCTCCACGGCGAGTAGGCTCTCTTCACCTTATTAATAGTAAGGACAGTGCTCTCTTTGTCGTGGGCATTGAGATGGTCGTGGAGGGCCATGACGATAGCTGCGATCACTTCTCCCGAGTCGTTGTCGGGACGCTCTTCCTTGGAGAGTTCCTTGACGTTGACGCCGTGAGAGCGAGCTTTATTGCGACGTGAGGTGCGTTCACCAATCTTGCTTATGATGTAGAAGCATACGCTGAGGAGCAACAGAGCGCTAAACACGATGCCCATAGCCATGATGGTGAGAGCGAAGCCATTCTTGTCGCGATCGGCAAACATATCCACCTTCTTGTTGGTGTCGGCGATGATGTTGTTGCTGCTGGGCGTGATATACTTGGTGGCACCACGTCCGTCGCGCACTTCCCACGCGTCGGGACCTGTGCCTTCACCGTCTACTCTTCGAGCGTAGGTGGTGTTGGGGGCCAGGTCGGCTGGTATCGTCACCTCGTCGATGAGCGTTTTGCCATCGGCGTCATAGATGCCTATCCAGTTCTCCTTGCCGGGTACAAGAGTGAAATTCATGTGGAATGTACCCTTGGTGGGCTCACCGTCGGCCCAGAATATCACGTGTTGGCGGCGTGGGATATTGGTGTTGACATCGCCCAGCGGCACGGGATACTTCGTGGGGTTCTGAGGGTCGTTGGTGATGAATACGCTCGATATCTCCAGCGGGGCGAAGGTGGAGTTGAAAAGCTCCACCCAAGCCTGTCGCTGACCATAGTCATCGACAAAGTTGGAGTCGTTTTGCACCATCACCTCGTTGATCCTCAGACCGCGGCGTCCTTGGGCGAAGCAGGCTGTCGTCCCTATCAATAGGATGGCGAGCAGCAGGATGATACGTTGTTTCATTGTTGACGGTTTACAGAGGTATGTTGCCGTGCTTCTTGGCGGGGTTAGTGAGCTTCTTGGTGGCGAGCTGCTGCAGGGCGCGTATCACGCGGAAGCGCGTGTTGCGAGGCTCGATGACATCGTCGATATAGCCGTAGCGGGCAGCGTTGTAGGGGTTGCAGAAGAGTTTGTTGTACTCTGCTTCCTTCTCGGCCAATACCTTCTTGGGGTCTTCGGCTTCTTTTGCCTCGCGAGCGTAGAGCACCTCTACAGCGCCTGCGCCTCCCATCACAGCAATTTCTGCCGTTGGCCAAGCATAGTTCATGTCGCCGCGCAGCTGCTTGCAGCTCATCACGATGTGGCTACCACCGTAGCTCTTGCGCAGGGTGACAGTCACCTTGGGCACAGTGGCCTCGCCAAAAGCGTAGAGTAGCTTGGCACCGTGGAGGATCACACCGTTGTATTCCTGACCCGTGCCGGGGAGGAATCCGGGGACATCAACGAGGGTCACCAATGGGATGTTGAAAGCGTCGCAGAAGCGCACGAAGCGAGCACCCTTGCGCGAAGCGTTGCTATCGAGCACGCCTGCCAGGTATTTGGGCTGGTTGGCCACGATACCTACACTCTGGCCGTTGAAGCGAGCAAAGCCTATGATGAGGTTTTTGGCATAGTCGCGCTGCACCTCCAGGAATTCGCCATTGTCAATGATGGCGCCTATCACCTCATACATGTCGTAGGGGCGGTTGGCCGAGTCGGGGATAATCTCGTTGAGTGAGTCCTCAAGACGGTCGATGGGGTCGTTACACTCCATCAAGGGAGCCTCTTCAAGGTTGTTCTGAGGGATGTAGCTGATGAGTTTGCGGATGATTTTGAGGGTCTCTTCGCCATTGTCGGCAGCAAAGTGGGCCACGCCGCTCTTGCAGGAGTGGACATCGGCGCCGCCAAGCTGATCCTGGCTTACGTCTTCCCCAGTCACGGTCTTCACCACCTTGGGACCGGTGAGGAACATATAAGAGATGCCGCGAGTCATGATGGTGAAGTCGGTAAGGGCCGGGGAGTAGACAGCGCCACCAGCACAAGGACCGAGGATGCCGGATATCTGGGGGATAACGCCCGAAGCCAGAATGTTGCGCTGGAAGATTTCAGCATAGCCAGCCAAGGCGTTGATGCCCTCCTGAATACGAGCGCCACCCGAGTCGTTAAGACCGATGACAGGAGCGCCCATCTTCATGGCCATATCCATTATCTTGCATATCTTCTGAGCCATGGTCTCGCTAAGCGAACCACCGAATACGGTGAAGTCCTGGGCAAAGACGTAGACCAGACGGCCATAGATGGTGCCATAACCTGTCACCACGCCGTCGCCGAGGTAGCTCTTCTTCTCCTGGCCGAAGTTGTGGCAACGATGGCGCACAAACATGTCGATTTCTTCAAACGACCCCTCGTCGAGCAGCTGGTCGATGCGCTCGCGAGCGGTATACTTTCCTCTTTCGTGTTGCTTCTGGATGGCCTTTTCGCCACCTCCGAGGCGTGCCTCATTGCGCAGGGCAATGAGTTCTTGCACTTTCTCTAACTGAGTGCTCATTATAGGGTAGTTGGGGGTTGTTGGAGTTGTTAAAATTGTTGCCTTGTGGAGGGCAAGTATTTACTTCTTATTGGGGTCTTCGCAGAGCTCGATAAGGGTGCCACAGGTGCTCTTTGGGTGGAGGAAAGCGATGTTGAGGCCTTCAGCGCCCTTGCGGGGAGCCTTGTCGATAAGGCGACCCCCCTTGCCTTCTACCTCAGCCAGAGCGTTGGCCACTCCGTCCTCGATGGCAAAAGCGATGTGCTGTATGCCTCCACGACCGCCATTGTTGGCGATAAACTTAGCGATGGCGCTGTCGTCGGCCGTCGGCTCCAGGAGCTCAATCTTAGTCTGGCCTACGCGGAAGAATGCCGTACGCACCTTCTGGTCAGCAACTTCTTCGATAGCAAAGCACTTCATGCCCAGCATGTTTTCGTAGAAAGGGATAGCTTCTTCGAGGCTCGGCACTGCGATGCCTACATGTTCAATGTGAGAAATGTCCATGATAATGATATATGTATATGATTATTAAGTTTTTAAAATACTTGATGGTCGTTACGAGTATTTGGCCACAAATTTAGCAAATTATTTTCATTGCCCGTCCACCTTTCTTTAATTATTTAAGCCGCCAGGGGGATATTTTCTTCATTCTCACGCATGGCTTATGATATCAATCGGCCATATTGTCACCTCCCACCGTGTCAGCTGTCAGTCCAGTGGCTCTAAAATTAACTCGTTGGATGTAATAACGTTAGCTTTTCAGCAACTTTTTGGCACATGATTTGTTTCAATATCAAACGAGAATAAAATCAAAACTACAACATACATCAACACAAAAACAACTTTAAATTATGGGAAAAATCATAGGTATCGACCTGGGAACCACCAATTCATGCGTAGCCGTCCTTGAAGGCAACGACCCCGTAGTGATTCCTAACAGTGAGGGACGCAACACCACTCCCTCTATCGTAGCATACATTGCTGGTGGCGAACGCAAGGTCGGCGACCCCGCCAAACGTCAGGCCATCACCAATCCTGAAGGCACCATCTACTCCATCAAGCGTTTCATGGGCGAACGCTACGATGAGGTGCTTGAAGAAGTGAAGCGTGTGCCCTACGAGGTAGGCAAGGCCGACAATGGTATGGCCCGCGTGCTTGTCGATGGCCGCGAATATACCCCGCAAGAGATATCGGCCGTCATCCTTCAGAAGATGAAGAAGACCGCCGAAGACTATTTGGGCCAGGAAGTAGATGAAGCAGTTATCACTGTTCCTGCCTACTTTAACGACTCACAGCGTCAGGCTACCAAGGAAGCTGGCGAGATTGCCGGCCTTAAGGTGCGTCGTATCGTGAATGAGCCTACTGCAGCAGCCTTGGCTTACGGTCTTGACAAGACCAACAAGGACCAGAAGATAGCCGTGTTTGACCTCGGTGGTGGTACGTTTGATATCTCCATCCTTGAACTCGGCGACGGCGTGTTTGAAGTGAAGTCGACCAATGGCGATACCCACCTTGGTGGCGATGACTTCGACCACGTGATTATCGACTGGCTGGCCGACGGCTTCCAGCAGGAATATGGCGTAGACCTCCGCAAGGATCCTATGGCTCTGCAGCGTCTGAAAGAGGCCGCTGAAAAGGCCAAGATAGAGCTCTCGAGCTCCACTACTACAGAGATCAACCTTCCTTATATCATGCCTGTTGACGGTGTGCCACGCCACTTGGTAACTTCTCTTACACGAGCTAAGTTTGAGCAGCTGGCCGACAAGCTTATCCAGGGCACTATCAAGCCTTGCGAGCAGGCTCTGAAGGACGCTGGCTTGACGGCTAAGGACATCGATGAGGTAATCCTCGTGGGCGGTTCCACTCGTATCCCTGCCATCCAGCAGGTTGTTGAGAAATTCTTTGGCAAGGCTCCTTCCAAGGGCGTTAACCCCGACGAAGTGGTGGCCGTAGGTGCTGCCATCCAGGGTGGTGTGCTCTCGGGCGATGTCAAGGACGTGCTGCTTCTTGATGTAGTGCCTCTGTCGGTAGGTATCGAGACCCTCGGCGGTGTGATGACCAAGCTTATCGATGCCAACACCACAATTCCTACTCGTAAGAGCGAAGTATTCTCAACGGCAGCCGACAATCAGCCTTCGGTTGAGATCGTCGTTCTGCAAGGCGAGCGTCCATTGGCTAAGGACGACAAGACGCTGGGCAAGTTCCACCTCGACGGTATAGCTCCCGCACCTCGTGGTGTGCCACAGATTGAAGTCACCTTCGAGATTGATGCCAATGGTATCCTCAACGTTTCTGCCAAGGATAAAGCCACCGGTAAGGAGCAGAGCATCCGTATCGAGGCCTCCAGCGGCTTGAGCGAAGCTGAAATCAAGCGTATGAAGGACGAGGCTGCTGCCAACGCTGCTGCCGACGCCAAGGAGAAGGAGCGTATCGACAAGCTCAACCACGCCGACACGATGATCTTCCAGACCGAGAAGCAACTCAAGGAACTCGGCGACAAGATTCCTGCCGACAAGAAAGCTGCCATCGAAGGTGCTCTTCAGAAGCTGAAAGATGCCCACAAGGCACAGGTTATCGCCGACATCGACGCTGCCATTAAGGATATCGAGGCTGCCTTTGGCGCTGCCCAGCAGGATATCCTCAACGCCCAGGCTCAGGCCCAGGCAGGTGGGCAGGCTGGCCCACAACCCGGTCAGAACGCAGGTCCTAAGCCCGGCAACGGCGATGGTGTGACCGACGTAGAATTTGAGGAGGTTAAGTAATCTTGGCTATGGATATCGACACTCTCCTTGCCGACCTCCAGGGCTTCTACGGCGGCTCGTTTACCGAGGGCGAGGCTAAGCATCACCTCAAGAAGGCGCATGTGGATGCCGACACAATAGAGCAAGTGATAGAGGCAGCGCGCAAGCAAGGCCTCATCAAGTAGACCACGGATTTTATCCCAGAACTATTATATAAAAGGTTGGCCCCCGCAGCAGAAGCGGAGGCCAACCTTCTCAATTCCTTCACTGTCCAAGCATTACAGCAGGGGCAATGCCGAGGACGGTGCAGAGCATAGCAGCGATTTTCTATGGGGAAAAGTTATTCTTCATACTCTTCAGCAATTTCTGAGAATATCACCAATTCTACTGCTTTGGGGTCATCATCAGCGGTGTCTTCTTGCACAAGGGGGATGGGAGTGGAGGTGCCGAGGGTTATGGGGAGGACCCGGCATTTGAGCAGCGTCGACGCAGCGTGGTGGCTTGATCAACAACAAGAAGAGGGGGGAGATGTTAATTTTTAGGTTGGGGACGGTCTTGGGGGTGTCGAGGAATGCTGCCGGGGTGGAGCATGTTGATGAGAGGCTTTATGCCGTCGGAGAGAATCACTGTGGCTCCCATCTTTATCAGTGGCTCGTAGACGGCCTTCACGTCCTGTCCGCGCACGGAGTCGGTCTCACCGCCGCAGAGCGCAGGATTGGTGGTGTCGACCATCACTCTCGAGCCTTGCTCTTTTATCAAGGCCACAGCCTCGGGGAGTAGAGGGTTGTCAAGAGAGCCAAATGTGAGTTCTACTGCTGCAGGATTGTAGGTGAGCAGGCGCGAGAGTCGGTCCATCACCTCAGGCTCGTCGATATCCACAATGGGGATGAAGAGGAAGGCCTCTTTGGCGGCATCGACATCGTAAAGCACCACCTGGCCTTCGGTGGCTGTGGATGAGGCCGTCTCGGCTATCGAGAGAAGGTAGGGCTGTGGGTTGGCCAAGGCCACCAGTATCTTCCCACGGCATATATCAAGGGCTTCGGCGAGCGACACATCGCCGTCGGTGTCCATCATCGGGGCTTCAGGATTGCCCTTGAGGGTGAGGAACACCATCTGGGCCCCTTTGTCGATGGCCTTCTGGATGGCTTCGCGCGAGTTGGGGGCGCAGGCGTGGGCATCTCCGCCGGCTGCCACTACAAGTATTGAATCGTTGCTTTCCACGATGAGATCTCTCAGCCTATCTGCCCGGCTGATATCGGGGCGACAACCAGCCAGGAATCCCAGGCAAAGGATGGCGGCGCTAAGGGTATAAAACTTTCGGTAGTTCATATCTATCAATGGGTTGAATAGTGAAAATTATCTATAAGAAATAACACTATTGCCCTGGCGATTTGTTCTCAGGGCTGGAAAGCTGAGGGGTAAAATAAACCAAGAGCTTGACCCTCCCCAACAGGGGCTAAGGTCAAGCTCTTGAGCTTAATAGAGAGAGCCTAATAAAACAAGGTCGATTAAAAAAGAGCCAATCCTCTATCGGGGGTCAGCTCTCTAAGCCATGAAGAGACTTCTTTTAGTTTCCAGCGGCGGGAGCTTCAACAGCCTCTACGCCCTCAGCAGCTACGGCAACAGAGTCGGTAGCTACAGAGTCAGCAACTGCTGCAACCTCTTCTACTACCTCAACAGGAGCTTCTTCTACAACAGCTTCTTCGGCAGCCTTCTTGTCGCTATTGCCACAAGAGAAAAGAGATACGCTGAAAACAACAGCAAGCATTAAAACTAACTTTTTCATTTTTGTTTAATTAATTAAGACAATTTTTAAGCTTCAAAAACGCTACAAAGGTACAACTTTTTCACCACGCGCCAAACATTTTCTTAAATAAATTTTCTTTACGCCACAAATAATGGCAAAAAAATCACAAAAAGTGTTTTCAGCGCTCTTCTTTTTTAACTTTTGAGCCCAAATGGCGCTGCAGAGCCACTATCTGGTTGGCCATTTCTACGGCCACAGATATGTGGGGACAGATGTAGTCATCGCTTCCAAGCAGCTTGTCGATGTCGTTGCTCTCGAGCACCTTCCTCACCGTGGGATTGACTCCAGAAAGCACCACATGGATACCCTCCTGGAGCGACGAGCGGATAAGGATCTCAAGATTGTGGACGCCGGTGGCGTCGATAAAGGGCACCTTGCGCATACGTATGATGCGCACCACGGGCTTCGACGCCATAGAGTTGCGCATCAACTCGTCAAACTTGGTGGCCACACCGAAGAAGAACGGCCCGTCGATCTCGTAGACCGATACCCCCTTGTCGACATTGAGCACCTCGTGGGTCGAGGAGTCGGTGCCCTCGGCCACGTCGAGCTGCTCGCCGTAGACACGCACTTGAGTGTTCTCCATCACTCGGCGCAAGAAGAGGATTATGGCCAGAAGCAAGCCAATCTCGATGGCGATGGTGAGGTCGAAGATAACGGTGAGGAGGAATGTGACGAGCAGCACCGAGATGTCGCTCTTGGGATTGCGGAAGAGAGCTATCACCGTGCGCCAGCCGCTCATGTTGTAAGCCACCATGATAAGCACTGCCGCCAAGCATGCCATCGGCACAAGATTGATCAGCGGCATGGCGAAGAGGAAGATGAGCAGAAGCACCAGCGCGTGCACTATGCCAGCCACTGGTGTGCGGCCTCCGTTGGTGATATTGGTCATCGTACGGGCTATGGCTCCAGTCACGGGTATACCTCCGAAGAATGGCACCACGATATTGGCTACGCCCTGACCTATAAGCTCAGTGTTGCTATTGGTGCGCGAGCCGGTGATACCATCGGCCACCGTGGCCGATAGTAACGACTCTATGGCCCCGAGCACAGCGATGGTGAAAGCCGAGGGGAGCAGAGCGTTGATGGTGGCCATTGAGAGATCAAAGCCTCGTGGCTGTGGTATGTCGGTGGCCAGTCGGCCAAAGCGGTCGCCGATGGTCTCCACATGTAGGCTTGGGTTGACCTCTCCTATAATATAAGTGATAGCAGTGATTATAATGATAGAGATAAGAGCTCCAGGGAGTTTCTTTGAGATTTTGGGTGTGAAGATAATGATGAGGAGCGATGCCACGCCCACGGCCAGTGTCCACCAGTGGGTTTGCCCAAGGTGGGTGAGGAAGAGACCCCATTTGGGCAGAAATTCGCTCGGGATGTTGGTGAGGCCGAGCCCCAGAAAGTCGTTGATTTGGGTGGAGAAGATGGTCAGGGCGATACCCGCCGTGAAGCCCACCACGATGGGGTAGGGGATAAACTTGATGACTGTCCCCAGATGAAACACGCCCAGCAACACCAATATCAAGCCCGCCATCACCGTGGCAATTGCTAGGCCATGAAGGCCGTAAGTGGCTATGATATTATACACTATTACGATGAAGGCGCCCGTGGGTCCTCCTATTTGCACCGAGCATCCCCCCAGTGCCGACACCAGAAAGCCACCAATAATGGCGGTGATAAGCCCCACCGTGGGGCTCACACCGCTGGCTATACCGAAGGCGATGGCCAGTGGCAACGCCACGATGCCCACCACCACGCCTGCTATCAAGTCGGCCTTGAAGCGAGCAGCGTCGTAATGGCTAAGCGCTGAGAGGAGTTTTGGTCGGAAATCGATTGGTCCTGATAGAATCATAAATAAATAAGTTGAGATAAGAAATATGAGAGTGCAAAATTACTTACTTTGCCCCAATTTTTTGAGGGAAATTTGCAGGGATGGGATTTTTTTTGTAATTTTGAATATCCAAGAAACAATCTACATATATTATATAACCTAATATGACCAACGATTTCAGAGATTATGCAGTGAAGCATCTGGGCATGAATGGCCTGGCTCTTGACCAATACACATCGATAACATCGAGCTATATCAACCCCACCATCATCGAGGAGCGCCAGCTCAACGTGGCCCAAATGGACGTGTTCTCGCGCCTGATGATGGACCGCATCATATTTCTCGGCACCGACGTCAACGACTATACAGCCAACGTGATACAGGCTCAGCTCCTGTATCTCGACTCCACCGATCCTGGCAAGGACGTAAGCATCTATATCAACTCGCCCGGCGGCTCGGTATACGCTGGCCTCGGTATCTACGACACCATGCAGTATATCTCGAGCGACGTTGCCACCATCTGTACCGGCATCGCCGCTTCGATGGCTGCCGTGCTCCTCGTGTCGGGCACCAAGGGCAAGCGTTTCGCCCTGCGTCATTCGCGCGTCATGATTCATCAGCCCATGGGCGGCGCCCAGGGACAGGCCTCCGACATCGAGATTACGGCTCGTGAGATCCAGAAACTCAAGCGCGAACTCTATACCATTATTGCCGACCACTCTGGTCAGCCCTTCGAGAAGGTGGAGCGCGACAGCGACCGCGACTACTGGATGACAGCCGAAGAGGCCAAGGAGTATGGAATGATCGACGAAGTGCTCATCAAAGCCAAGCATTAATCAATGGCAAAGAAAACCAAGCTCTCAGCTTGTGCCTTCTGCGGACGTCCGGCCGACGCCAGCGAGTTGATGGTGCCCTCCCAGCTGCCCGATGTGTTTATCTGCTCGGAGTGTATCACGGCAATGTCCGAAGCCCTCAAGGAGTATCGCGGGCAGACGGGCCACAAGGCTGTGACCCTCTCCAAGGCCACGATGGACAATGTCCCCAAGCCCCAGGAGATATGCGCCTTTCTCGACAACTACGTGATAGGGCAGGACGCCGCCAAGAAGTATCTCTCGGTGGCTGTCTACAACCACTATAAGCGACTGGCTCAGCACGACGACGATGTCGACATCGAGAAGAGCAACATCATCATGGTGGGTCCTACGGGTACGGGCAAGACACTTTTGGCCAAGACCATCGCTCGCCTGCTCGACGTGCCTTTCACCATCGTTGATGCCACGGTGCTTACCGAAGCCGGCTACGTGGGCGAGGATATCGAGAGTCTCATCACGCGTCTGCTCCAGGCGGCCGACTACAATGTGGAGAAGGCCGAGCGCGGCATCGTCTTCATCGACGAGATCGACAAGATAGCACGCAAAGGCGACAACCCCTCCATCACCCGCGACGTGAGCGGTGAGGGCGTGCAGCAAGGTCTGCTCAAGCTCCTGGAGGGAAGTATAGTCAACGTGCCACCACAGGGCGGCCGCAAGCATCCCGAGCAACACCTTATCCCTGTCGACACCAAGAACATCCTCTTCATATGCGGTGGAGCCTTCGACGGCATAGAGCGCAAGATAGCCCAGCGAATGAACACCCACGTTGTGGGCTACTCCAACAACGCCTCGCGCCAGCACATCGACCGCGACAACTTCCTCCAGTATGTGGCTCCGCAGGACCTCAAGTCGTTTGGCCTCATACCGGAGATAATAGGGCGTCTGCCCATCTTGACCCATCTTGAGCCCCTCGACCGCGACGCTCTGCGCCGCGTACTGACGGAGCCCAAAAACGCCATCATACGCCAGTATGAGAAGCTATTCAAGATGGACGGCATCAAGCTGGAGTTTACTCCCGAGGCCTTGGACCTCATCGTCGACAAGGCCATAGAATATAAGCTTGGGGCACGCGGCTTGCGCTCCATCGTAGAGACCATCATGATCGACTCAATGTTTACGATGCCCTCTACCAAGGAGAAGACCTTCACGGTCACCGCGGAGTATGCCCTGGAGAAGCTCCAACAAGCCAATTTTGAGACAACTATCTATAATTAACCTATATACCCCCCATGATCAACACGACTCTCCTTACGAGTGCCCTGAAGACGCATTTTGGTTTCGACACCTTCAAAGGAAACCAAGAGGCGATCATCACTAGCCTCCTGGAGGGCCATGATACCTTTGTGCTCATGCCCACAGGAGGGGGCAAGTCGTTATGCTATCAGCTGCCGTCGCTCATGATGGAAGGGACAGCCATCGTCATCTCTCCGCTGATAGCCCTGATGAAAAATCAGGTAGACGCCATGCGCAACTTCAGCACTGAAGACGACGTGGCCCACTTTCTCAACTCGTCGCTCAACCGAGCGGCGGTGGAGAAGGTGAAGAGCGACGTGATGTCGGGCAAGACCAAGCTTCTCTATGTGGCTCCCGAGTCGCTGACAAAGGAAGACAACATAGAGTTTCTGAAGCAAGTCAAGATATCGTTTTATGCTGTCGACGAGGCTCATTGCATCTCGGAATGGGGCCATGACTTCCGTCCGGAGTATCGCCGCATACGCCCTATCATCAACGAGATAGGCACGCGTCCAGTGATAGCTCTGACGGCCACCGCCACCCCCAAGGTGCAACACTACATCCAGAAGAATCTCGACATGCTGGATGCCCAAGTGTTTAAGTCGTCGTTCAACCGTCCCAACCTTTACTACGAAATCCGTCCGAAGACCGCCAACATCGAGCGCGACATCATCAAGTTTATCAAGAATCGTCCCGGCAAGTCGGGTATCATCTATTGCTTGAGTCGGCGCACGGTGGAAGAGCTCGCAGAGAAGCTCAAGGTCAACGACATACGAGCCTTGCCCTACCATGCAGGTATGGACAGCGCCACACGCTCGGCCAATCAAGACGCCTTCCTCAACGAGGATGTCGACGTGATAGTGGCCACGATAGCCTTTGGCATGGGAATCGACAAGCCCGACGTGAGGTTTGTCATCCACTACGACATGCCCAAGTCGCTCGAAGGCTACTATCAAGAGACGGGCCGTGCGGGTCGCGACGGAGGCGAGGGTTGTTGCGTGACGTTCTACGCCGCCAAGGACCTTCACAAGATGGAAAAGTTTATGCAAGGTAAGCCCCTTGCCGAGCAAGAAATCGGCAAGCAACTGCTTATCGAGACTGCAAGCTACGCCGAGTCGGCCGTTTGTCGCCGACTTTCCCTCCTTCACTATTTCGGCGAGGATTACCATGAAGAAAATTGTGGAAATTGTGACAATTGCTTAAATCCTAAGAAAAAAGTGGAAGCAAAAGATGATTTGTGTGCCGTCATTGAGACGGTATTAGCCCTACGGCAGCGTTTCAAAGCCGACCATGTGGTCAACGTCATGCGAGGCCGCATGACCAGCGATGTCCACTCCTACCGACATGAGGAGCTGGAGGTGTTTGGTTGTGCTCAGGCCCTAGACGAGCGTTACCTCAACGCCGTGATACGCCAAGCCGTGATCTCCCGATATCTCGATCGCGATATAGAATCGTATGGCGTGTTGAAAGTCACCCCCGCAGGGGAGGAGTTTCTGCGCCATCCGGTATCATTTAAGATAGTAGAAGACACTGATTTCTCCGAAGATGAGGAGCCCGATGGCCCCAAGATGGGAGGCAATGGCGCTGTCGATCCCGAGCTATGCGCCATCCTCAAGGACCTGCGCCGCAAGGTGGCGAAGAAACACGACCTTCCTCCCTACGTCATCTTCCAGGATCCTTCGCTCGACGCCATGGCCACATCCTATCCCGAGACCATCGAGGAACTGGCCAACATCCCCGGCGTTGGCGCTGGCAAGGCCAAGCGCTATGGCAAGGAGTTTGTGGAGGTGATTAAGCGCCACGTGCAGGAGAACGAGATAGAGCGTCCCGAGGACCTCATAGTGCGCACCGTGGCCAATAAGAGCCGCCTCAAGATAGCCATCATCCACGCCATCGACCGCAAGATACCGCTCGACGACCTTGCCGAGGCTCGCAACATCGAGTTTTCGGAGCTCCTCGACGACATAGAGGCGATAGTCAACGCTGGCACCAAGATCAACATCTCGTATTATGTCAACGAGGTGCTCGACGAGGACCAGCAGGTGGAGATATTCGCCTACTTCAAGGAAAGCGAGAGCGGCAAGCTTGAGGACGCCTATAAGGCGCTGGGAAGTGAATACAGCGAGGATGAGATACGCCTGATGCGTATCAAGTTTCTCTCCGAGATGGGTATCTGATCACTTTAAACATTCCCATACCGATGCCAATAGTTGACTATCATGATGTTGAGCTCCATCGCGAGGAGGTAATCGTGCTGCGCGACGTTGACCTTCAGGTGGAGCAGGGCGAGTTTGTCTATCTCATGGGGCGCGTAGGCAGCGGCAAGAGCAGCCTGCTCAAGTCGATGTATGCCGAGATACCCATCATAGAGGGCACAGCCAACGTGCTAAGCTACGACCTCAACACCATACGCCGGCGCGACATCCCTTATCTGCGCCGACAGATTGGCATCGTGTTTCAGGACTTTCAGTTGCTTACCGACCGCGACGTGTACCACAACCTACGCTTCGTGCTCGACGCCACCGGGTGGACCAATGCCGAGGAGCGCGAGCAGAGGATAGAGGAGGTGCTCCACGAGGTGGGGATGAGCAATAAGAGCTATAAGATGCCCTACGAACTCTCGGGAGGCGAACAGCAACGTATCGTCATAGCGCGCGCGCTGCTCAACCGCCCCAAGCTCATCCTTGCCGACGAGCCTACGGGCAATCTCGATCCCGCCACCGGAGTGCAGATAGTGGCGCGCCTCCACGACATAGCCCAGCGCGGCACCACCGTCATTATGGCCACCCACAATCAGCAGCTTGTAGAGCAGTTTCCGGCACGCACGCTGGAGTGTCACCACCGACGGCTCGTGCCTGTGTAGCTTCGCCCAATACAATGGATGGTTGTCTATGTCAAAGTAATTTAGTAATTTTGCACACCGAAAAAAACGACACAGTGTAAAACAATGGCTCATCGTGGCCACCCTATTTGTTCAATCATCCTAATCTGCTCACTGCTAAGTGCTTATCGCTCTATGCAGGACTAGAGCTATTATCCTTTGTCGATGAAAGGCATTGTCTTGGCCGGCGGTTCCGGCACGCGTCTGTACCCTATTACCAAGGGAGTGAGCAAGCAGTTGCTTCCCATTTATGATAAGCCGATGGTCTATTATCCCATTTCGACGCTCATGTTGGCGGGGATACGCGACATCCTTATTATCTCCACACCTCAGGACCTACCAGCTTTTCAGCGCTTGCTGGGTGATGGTAGTGATTTTGGGGTGAATTTTTCGTATGCTGCACAGCCATCGCCTGATGGCTTGGCACAAGCCTTTATTATAGGGAAGGACTTTATAGGCGATGATAATGTGTGTCTTGTTTTAGGAGACAACATATTTCATGGCGCAGGGTTCGTGCCTTTGCTTAAAGACGCAGTGAAGAGAGTAGGGGAGGAAGGCAAAGCCACTGTGTTTGGCTATTGGGTCGACGACCCCGAGCGTTATGGCGTGGCAGAGTTTGACTCCGAGGGCAACTGCCTTTCCATTGAGGAAAAACCTCACCAACCCAAGAGCAACTATGCAGTGGTGGGCCTCTATTTCTATCCCAACGATGTGGTAAAAGTAGCCTCCTCCATCAAGCCTTCGGCACGTGGCGAGCTGGAGATAACCACTGTCAATCAGCACTATCTTTCAGAGGGACGCCTAAAAGTGGGCACTCTTGGACGAGGCTTTGCTTGGCTCGACACTGGTACTCATGATTCGTTGGCGGAGGCTTCCATCTATGTTGAGGTGCTGGAGAAGCGTCAAGGCTTGAAAATTGCTTGTCTTGAGGGGATTGCTTATCGCCAAGGGTGGATCTCAGAGGAAAAGATGAGAGAGATAGCTAATCCGATGCTGAAAAATGGCTATGGTCAGTATCTTCTTAAGGTGATTGAGGAAGTGGCTCGCCATCCTTATAGCACAGGTTTTTAATCGTCATGAAACGCAATATATTGATTACGGGGGGTGCAGGCTTTATAGGGAGCCATGTGGTGCGCCTCTTTGTCACAAAATATCCCGATTATCGCATCATCAACGTTGACAAGTTGACTTATGCAGGCCATCTTGCCAATATAGAGGATATTGCTGATCGGCCCAACTATGTCTTCATTAAGGCAGATATATGCGATTTTGAACGAATGATGGCAATAGTAGAGGAGTATGAGGTTGATGGTATCATCCACCTCGCAGCTGAGAGCCACGTTGACCGTTCTATAAAAGATCCTTTTACCTTTGCCCGCACTAATGTGATGGGTACCCTTTCGCTGCTTCAGTCTGCTAAAGTATACTGGGAGCAGCTTCCAGAGAAGTGGGAAGGCAAGCTTTTATACCACATTTCGACTGACGAGGTATATGGCGCGCTTGAGGTGACCCATCCCGAGGGGACGGAGCCTCCTTTCTCTACAAAGGCTTCATCGGGTGAGCATCACGAGGCTTACGGTGAGGAGTTCTTCGTTGAGGAAACGCCATATAGCCCCCACTCGCCTTACTCGGCAGCCAAAGCCTCGAGCGACCACTTTGTGCGCGCCTACCACGACACTTATGGAATGCCAACGCTGGTGACCAACTGCTCCAACAACTACGGACCCTATCAGTTTCCTGAGAAACTGATACCACTATTCATCCACAACATACGCCATCGTAAGCCGCTACCCGTATATGGCCGAGGCGAGAATGTGCGCGATTGGCTCTATGTCGAAGACCACGCACGCGCCATCGACACCATATTTCACCAAGGGCGTCCAGGCGACACCTACAATATAGGCGGCTTCAACGAATGGAAAAACATTGACCTCATCCGTGTCCTTATCCGTACTGTCGACCGTCTTCTGGGACGCAAAGAAGGGGAGGACATGGACCTTATCACTTACGTTACCGACCGTGCAGGCCACGACCTACGCTACGCCATCGACAGTCGTAAGCTCCAGCGCGAGCTTGGCTGGGAGCCGAGCCTCCAGTTTGAGGAGGGCCTTGAGAAGACAGTCCGCTGGTATCTTGGCAATGAAGAATGGGTCGCTCGCGTAATTAACGACAACGAATGACTCTCGATATTTTAGAAAAGGAATACTATTCCACCAAAGCCACAGCCGAAGAGAAGATATGCGCTTGGATAGGCGTTTTTTTCTTCTTCGTTATCATTAATTCGTGGATTTGTTGGAATAGTCTTGAATTGGTAATCAGAGCTGTTGCAGCCATTGGAATGGTATATGCTACAATGCTCTTAACTTCTATAAAAAAAGCGGGAATATCCTCTTTCAATCAATGGTTTTTTATCTCAACTTTAGTATATAGCTGTTACTTGTTGATAACGTTAAGCCTTAATGTAAACGGCTTTATTTTAAGAGTGACAGGATTAGCACCAGCTATACTATTTGTGTTATGGCATCCATCGTGTTTACGCCTAACCTACATCTATTGTTTTAAGATTCTCATAATAGTATGTTTAGGAAATATCTTGATTTCCGTTCTACAAATGGCAGGTCTGCTTCATTTCATACCTTATGTTGAACTTCCTCCAGTCAGTTCTT
Organism: Bacteroidales bacterium; assembly: GCA_020859845.1. Taxonomy (GTDB): domain Bacteria; phylum Bacteroidota; class Bacteroidia; order Bacteroidales; family Muribaculaceae; genus Paramuribaculum. The sequence continues at coordinate 22,341 of JAJBVL010000061.1, read as the reverse complement.
TACATGAAAGGATGGGGTATGTATACCATTGGTACTTTGGGATTAATACAATTTTTGATAGGACTTATCCTGATTTGCTTCCAAGAGCATGTGGAGTGCTGCAAGAGCCAGGTCACTTCGCCATTATTATAGGTTTCTTCTATGTGATAGAACGACTTCAAAACCACAAAGTCAACTGGATAATAGTTGCAGCAGGCCTTCTTACTTTTTCCTCAGTTTTTATTATGATGGCTCTTTTGGTGGAAATGATAAGAGGTATTATAGCAGGGAAGGCTCTTCTAGTGATAATGTATATTGTTTTTTTCATTATCCTATTAATCGGAATATTTTTTGTTTTGCCCAGTGGGGTTCAAGAAGATATTGTTTACCAATTGTTTCAAAGGAACTTTGAGAAGGTATACAACATATTCGTCTCTTCTAACTCGATGAATTTGGCACTGGACAACCGCACAAGCCAAAACGCTCAGATAGCATGGAACCATTTTGTAAGATATGGTAATGTATGGTTTGGTGACACGATAGATATGTCGAAAATGACACTTTCTGATTATCGAGGAATGTTACTACAGATTGGTTTTGTGGGCTTATTTGTAGTTTTAATTGAAATGACAGCCTCCGTAAATGGGCTTCCTTTATATGCAAGAGTGACCCTTTGGATATGTATGTTCATCGTCCTCCTTCATAGATCTTGGATGATGTATGTACCCTATTGTTATCTTATTTGCTTTATGGGCACTCAAATGATTAGAAACTATTTAGAAAATTCTAAAAATACGACTAAGATATGCTAAACGGAAAATCGGTGCTTATTACCGGTGGGACAGGCTCTTTTGGGAAGAAATTCGTTGAAGTGATTCTCAAAAGATATCCAGCAGTAAGAAAGATTGCCATTTACTCACGCGACGAGCTCAAGCAGTTTGAGCTTAAGCAAAAATATCCCCACTCACAGTATCCTCAGCTGAGATTTTTTATTGGGGACGTCCGCGATGGGGAGCGTCTACGCAGGGCATGCGAAGATGTGGATGTGATAATCCATGCCGCAGCCATCAAGCAGGTCGACACTGCCGAATATAATCCCGAGGAATGTATCAAGACCAATGTTAATGGTGCGCAAAATGTAATCAACGCAGCTCTTGACACCCATGTAGAGCATGTAGTGGCCCTTTCGACCGATAAAGCCTGCGCGCCTATCAACCTTTATGGAGCCACCAAGCTCACCAGTGATAAACTATTTACAGCGGCCAACAATATCAAGGGGACACGCCCCGTGAGATTCTCAGTGGTGAGATATGGCAATGTGATGGGTAGCCGCGGCTCTGTGATACCTTTCTTTATCAACAAGCGCGATAGCGGCGCTACTGAACTTCCTATCACCGACATGCGCATGACCCGCTTCAACATTTCGCTCGAAGAGGGTGTCGACTTGGTGCTTTGGGCTCTCGAAAACCATCTGGGAGGCGAAATCTTCATTCCTAAGATACCTTCTTATCATATAAAGGATGTAGCTACAGCCATTGCTCCCAATCTGCCTCAGGTAGAGGTGGGGATACGTCCTGGAGAGAAACTCCATGAAGAGATGATTACCGTCACCGATGCTCTCAATACTATCGACATAGGAAAATACTACGCTATTCTTCCTTCGGTATCGTTCAAGCATCAGCCCGCAGCCTACATAGCCCACCATAACGGCAAAAGGGTGCCTGAGGGTTTTCATTACAGCTCTGATCAAAACACGGAGTGGGAGACTGTGGAAACCATGCGAGAAAAGATTAAACGCTATGTGGACCCTAACTTTGAGGTGAAATGAACTATTCGATTCCTTACGGTCGCCAACATATCACGCAAGACGACATAGATGCTGTGGTGGAGACTCTGCGCTCACCCTACCTCACTCAAGGCCCAAAGATTAAGGAGTTTGAGGAGGCTTTCGCTAAGTATGTCGACTCGCGCTATGCCGTAGCCGTCAACAACGCTACAGCTGGTCTGCATTTGGCGGCAAAGGCTCTCAACGTTCAGCCTGGCCATAGGTATATAGTGACCCCTATGACCTTTGCTTCAAGCGCCAACTGCATTAGGTTTTGTGGAGGCGATGTGGAGTTTTGCGACATCGACCCCCAGACATATCTAATGGACCTTGCCAAGCTACGGACAATGTTAGAGTCGCATCCTAATGGGTATTATCAAGGAGTGGTAGTGGTCGACTTCGCTGGTTATCCTCACGACATAAAGGCCTTGCGCCTCCTCTGTGATGAATTTGGCTTGCGGATCATAGAAGACGCTTGCCATGCTCCAGGAGCTTACGTAGTAGATGAGAAAGGAGAGAAACAGATGAGTGGCAGTGGACGCTTGGCCGATGTGTCGGTCTTTTCTTTCCATCCCGTAAAGCATATCGCCACTGGAGAGGGAGGCATGGTGGTGACCGACAATCCTGAGATTTATGAGCGTGTGGCTCTATACCGCACCCATGGCATCACCAAAGACCCCACGCGCCTCAACAAAAACGATGGTGGATGGTATTATGAGATGCAACAGCTGGGCTTCAACTATCGCCTTACCGACATCCAAGCAGCCCTTGGCGTGAGCCAGCTTCGTCGGGCTCCTCAAGGCTTGGAGCGCCGGCAAGAGATTGCTCGGCGTTATGATAAAGCCTTTGAAGGACATCCAGCGATAAAGACTCCTTGGCGAGCTGAGAATGTATACCATGCTTTCCACCTTTATGTCATTCAGGTGCCCGACCGTCGTGGCCTATACGATTTTTTGCGGGCCAATGGCATCTATGCCCAGATACATTACGTGCCTCTTCACACGATGCCTTACTATAAGGAACTCAACGATCAAGAGGGTCAGCTCCCTGTTGTGGAGGAATATTACAAGCATTGTATCAGTCTGCCCATGTACCCTTCTTTGACCGATGACGAGCAAGGCTATGTGATAGAAAAGGTATTAGAGTTTGTAAAATGAGTAATCTTTGTATCATTCCCGCTCGAAGCGGGAGCAAGCGCATCCCAGGGAAAAACATAAAGCCCTTTTGTGGTCGTCCTATTATATCCTATTCTATAGAGGCTGCTCTTGAAAGTGGGCTTTTTGATGAGGTAATGGTATCGACCGATTCAGAGGAGGTGGCAGAGGTGGCGCGTGCTTATGACGCAAATGTCCCATTCTTTCGCTCCGAAAAGACTTCCAATGATTATGCCACTATAGCCGACGTGATTCGTGAAGTGGTCAATCGTTATCAAGAGCAAGGAAGAATCTTTGAGGGCGTATGTTGCTTGTTGGCTACGGCTCCATTGGTTACATCTGACAGCCTAAGAGAGGCATACGAAAAATTGATGAGTAGCCCCTCTCTTTCTACGGTATATCCGGTAGTAAAGTTCGGATACCCTGTTCAAAGATGCTTACAGATTGATCAAAATGGAGTCGTAGATATGAAATGGCCAGAATATCGCACATCACGAAGCCAAGATCTTGAGCCTCTATATCATGATTCTGGTACATTTTATTGGCATAAGACAAACCAATGGATGAGTGGGAATATAGTAAGAGGAGCTATTGTGGTAGATGAGAATCTTGTACAAGATATAGACACTGAGACCGATTGGCTTCTTGCAGAGATGAAATACAAAATGCTTTTCCCTAATACAAAATCAACCGAGTGACACTCCCAAAATTAGTGTTTAGAGCTGATGGCAGCTCTGCAATAGGATATGGCCATTATGTTCGCTGCTTGGCATTGGCCGAAATGCTCAATAATGACTGGGAATGCAGTCTGTATACGGTAGCGCCTTCTGGATTTCAACGCACTCAAGCTACGGGTATTTGCTCGCTCAAAGAGTTGGATGCGGAGAGTCATCTTCAAGATTTCTTGGATGCGCTGAATGGCGACGAAGTAGTAGTGCTTGACAATTATTTTTTTACTGAAGAGTATCAAAAGGCCATAAAAGATAAAGGTTGTAGACTGGTCTGTTTAGGTACAAATGATCGCCATTATTATAGCGACATCCTCTTAAACTTTGCAGAGTGGGACCCCTCAATTTTTGACGTTGAGCCTAATACTCGAATTGTTTTAGGAAGAGAATGGGCTATATTACGCAAGCCTTTTAGAGAGCCTCATCTTTCATTTTCTAAGAAGGACTTGATTTTAATCTGTCTAGGAGGAACAGATCAGTTTTGCCTTTCTGAAAAATGTCTTCCTATTATTCAAGAGTCATTGCCAAATTGGGAAATAGGCGTTGTGGCTACGGATCGTTATGAACCTTCTCGTATAAGAAACTTCGAGGAAAAGGAAGTGAATGTGTTTAAAAACCTCTCGGGAGAAGAGATGTGTAATCTTTTTTTAGGGGCGAAATGCATTGTGTGCTCTGCCAGCACTGTGGTTCATGAGGCGCTTGTTTGTGGTGTTGTGCCTCTTTGCGGATATTATGTGGAAAATCAAGAGAGAATGTATACCACTTTAGAACGACGCCATGACATTATCCCTTTAGGGAATATGTTGGAAGACAGTTTAGAGCAACGTCTTTCCCAAGCTTTGACCGTTAAAGATTGCTTTAGTCTCCCGGAATTGGATTATTCTCAACAATCAGCGCTTTATAACCAGCTCTTTAACACTCTTATCAGATGAAAGAAATATCCAATTCTCAGACTTATTCTGATGGCGAATACACTTTTCGCAACTTCACTCAATTAGGTGAAGAGGAAAAGAAAATGATTTGGGAATGGCGCAATCATCCTGCCATACGACAATGGATGGCCGACCAAGGGGAGATACCCTTAGAAAATCATCTTAGATTTATCGAATCGCTTAAAGATAGAAAAGATAGGGCCTATTGGTTGGTAGAAAAGAATGGTGAAGCAGTTGGCGTCGCTGATTTTGTAAAAATAGATTATCGAAAAGGAGAGGGAGAGCCAGGTTACTATTTATCTCCAGCCAATCTTAATTCAGGCCTTGGCTTGGAATTTAACTATCATTTTCGTCATCTCCTTTTCCACACATTTGAAGTAGATAAGTTCAAAGGGTATATCCTCATAGGAAATGAGAGAGCTTTTTTGATGTCATTATTTTTTGGTCTATGGCCTTTCAAAATTTATTCCCAAAATGGGAAAGAATATATCATGCTTAAGGGCAGCCGTGAAGATTTTGACAAAGTTAATCCTGCTCATCTAACTAAAGATTTTGTCAGACATCTTCGAGCTAATAAGAAGGTTGACTGGACTCAAATAAAATCATCTCTCCAAAGCAATGACTAAAAATAAGACTTACATAATAGCTGAGCTCTCGGCCAACCATAACCACAATCTTGACCATGCCAAAAAGACTATCGAGGCAATGGCTGAGAGCGGAGCGGACGCGGTGAAAATACAGACCTATACTCCCGACTCCTTGGTCCTCGACGTCGATAATGAATATTTTGGGCCTATAAAAGGAGGTCTGTGGGATGGCATTAAGCGCTACGACCTTTATAAAGAAGGAATGCTGCCTTATGAGTGGCAACCATTGCTTAAAGCTCATGCTGAGACGCTTGGCCTTGACTTCTTCTCAACTCCGTTTGACATTCCTGGAGTAGACTTTCTTGAGGAGATGGGGGTAGAGCGATATAAAATAGCCTCTTTCGAGATTAATGACATACCTCTCCTTCGCTATACCGCCAGTAAGCGACTACCTATGATAATCTCCACAGGAGTGGCCGATGAAGGTGATATACGATTGGCGCTTGATGTGTGCCACAAAGAAGGGTGTGATGATATTACACTTTTGAAGTGTACCTCCGAATATCCCGCAACCATACAGGAGGCCAATCTTGCCACCATTCCCGATATGAAAAAGCGTTTCGGCGTTAAGGTAGGGGTTTCCGACCACACGATGGGTTTTATGGTGCCTGTGGTAGCAGTGACGTTGGGTGCTACTATGGTTGAAAAACACTTCACTCTTTCTCGTTCTTTCGGCGGCCCGGATGCAGGCTTTTCTATGGAGCCTCAAGAGTTTAAGGAGATGGTCTTGCGAGTAAGAGAGGCAGAGGCGGCCATCGGGGAGGTTAAATATGACATCACTGACCGCTTGCGTCAGAAGCGTCGCTCGCTTTACGCTAAGAAAGACATCCAAGCGGGAGATTGTTTCTCCTCCGAGAATATTGGCTCCTATCGCCCAGGACACGGACTATCGCCTCGCTATTGGGATGCTCTTATGGGTAAAGCAGCACATCGGTCATTTAAACGCGGTGATATCCTGACCGAGGAAGATTTATAGTGTAGCTACTGTAGCAATGAAAGTGAACACCCTCAAGGGAGGACTATCCCATGCCTTGCGCAATAGCGTGCTATGGTATCTCGTGACCCGTTATTTGGTCTATTTCTTGGCTTTTATCGGCACGATGATTATCGCTGGGCGTCTCGGACCCTTTTATCTGGGCATATGGGGATTTGTCACTCTCTTGCTGCGCTATTTCCACTTGATTGATTTTGGGCTTGGAAACGCTGTAACAGTCTTCTTGGTAAGGCATAAGGAAGAAAAGACTGAGCAAGACAATTATGAGAAAAGTGGAGTGTATGTATTGATCGCCCTTTCCATTATAGTTGTGGGGCTTGCTCTTTATTACTATCTCTTTGGCATTCCTTTTTTTGAAAAATACCAGCTTGGACCCCTTTTTTATGCCGTATGCCTTTTAGCCATTCTTCAATACTTTACTGATTATTTCTGGAAGGTATACCGAGTCAAAGGGAAGATGTTTGAGTTCACATTTTATCAGACATTCTTGCCCGTTGTCACCTTCGCTCTCTCATTTTTCGTAGAGGGAGAGGCAGGGGTTTATCTCTTGACAGCAGGTTATCTCTTATCATTTATAGTCTCACTGTTGCTTTTCATCAGAGGAGGCCAGCTGTCGTTTGGTGGAACACCACGATTTTCTCATGTCAAGGGTCTGCTGAGCAAGGGCTTTTACTTGTGGGTATATAATTTTGGTTTCTACATGATTATCATCTCCACAAAGACAGTGATAGGTGCTTGCTATACCGTGGAAGAATTTGGCTACTTCACTTTCGCCTACTCTCTGGCCCAAGCCGCTATTCTTCTCCTGACTGCATTTGCTACGCTTATCACCCCGAAACTCATCGACAAATTTCACTCTAACGACCCTGAAGAAATTTCCTCCACTATACGATTGCTGAGAGTCAATTACGTGTGCATGTCGCATGTAATGATGTATGCGGCTATGATATGCTTTCCCATCCTGCTTCTTTTCTTGCCCAAATATCAAGGTACACTGGAGGTGATTAATCTATGTGCGTTGGCTGTGGTATTGTACACCAACTCGTTTGGCTTCATCTCCTTTCTCACTGCCAAAAACAAAGAACGGCTGATGGCCCTGACTTCTTTAGTGTCGCTGGTGGTGAATGTTGGGATTGCTTTGGGTCTCTATTTCCTATGGCATGTAGGGTATGTCTACATCGTGCTCGCCACGATGGGTAGCTATTTCTTGTTTGCCTACCTTGCTGTATACTTTGGAAAGAGGGTCTTAGGCGATAATTGCGGAGTGGTAAGCGTGATGCGCGATGTATTTCCCTTGCGTTTGCTTATCCCATTTGCAGGCGCAGTGGCCGTCACTATAATCGACAATGTATGGTTGTTGTGGCTCCCCTTGCTTCTATTCATTGCTCTCAACTGGTCATCGTTGATGGAAATAGTGGCATCGTTTAAAAAGATATTGTTTAAGCCTCAGATTGTCAACATAAGCAAATGAAAAGATATCTTCTTTCCCTTTTGTTTGTCCCTCTCTTTTCTGTAATGCAGGCTCAGCTACGAGTGGTTGAGAACTACAAGATTTGGTCGGGTGGCGATTATGCCGCCTTTCCTACCTTTGTGAAGTGGAATGGCGCTTATTATTGTGCTTTCCGTGAGGCATCAGCTCATAGAGCCGATAAAGACGACGAATCTACTATGGGCAAGATTCGCGTATTGACCTCCAAAAACCTTAAGAAATGGACTCAGTATGCTTTGCTTGAAGAAAAATGGGCCGACCTGCGAGATGTGTGGTTGTCAGTCACTCCTGACAATCGGCTGATGATGATATACTATCAAGGAGGATACCAAAAGGAGACGGTAAAAAACAAAAACTGCTCGCGTGTGGTGTTTTTCTCTCAAGATGGTACTATGACATCCCCCGAAGTCATCACTATCGAAGGCCATCCATCGAGCTACAAAAGGATATGGAAGGTGAGATGGATTGGCGATGAGGTGTATGGCTGGAATTATGCGGGTTCCCTTTCCTTGGTAAAGTCAAAGGATGGGGTTCATTATACTCAGATATATAAGGACGATCCTTTTGGCGAGAGAGCTACGGAGTGTGACTGGATTGTCGAGGGAAAGAAGGCGATTGCCGTGGCTCGTGGTGTGGATGAGGCAGGTCTTATGGGCAAAGCGGATTATCCCTTTACATCTTGGACGTGGGAGAAGATGAATATCAGAGTTGGGGGACAGGATATACTAAGGATGCCCGACAATGACCTCATTATGGGCACACGCAACTATCAGAAACAATACATGGGTCGCACCTCCATCTATTCCCTCAATACCAAGAAAGCCACAGCCTCTCTGTTGTTGACTCTCAACAAGCAAAGCGATAGCTCTTATCCCTCGATGATGCTTGCTGACGGTTACCTGTGGGTGATGTACTATTCAGGAGCCAAAGGAAAGTCGGATATTTGGTTGGCAAAAATCAGTTATTGATGCTATCTCTACAAGACATATTGCGCCGCGAGGAGGAGCTAAAAGTCTACGACTACAAGGTGGATGGTCTGCCTTTGTGGATGTGGTATCGCACACGGCTACGCCAGAAGCTGAGAGACCACGCTCAAAATGCCCATGTGGTGCGTAAGGGGGATAGCAAAAAGAGAAAGGTCGCGATATTGGCGCGTCAACTTTCGCGTAGTATTAAAAATCTGTGGAGCATATTTACAGGGCATATCCATGTGGACACTCTCTTCTTGGCTTATCCCCGACTGCAGAAGATTAATGAGCACTATATCGACAAGTTTACCGATCCAATAATCGACCACGAAGAGACCCGAGGCACCAGCGCCATTATACAATTTTCGTTTATGACGGATTATGCTGGGCGCAGGATGCATGATGAGAAAACGTATTGTATAGAAGCGCTTTTCCCCGCCATCTCTGCATTATCATGGGTGGCTCTTCCGTTTCATCGCTTCACTGGTTCATATATGACCATTGAGCGGCTTGGAGATGCTATACAAAGCGACTTCCTCCTTACCAATCGAGAACGTCTATGGCTTCACCAGCAATATCTCTTCAACAAGTATAAGATAAAGGCTTGGCGTCGGATATTCCGCAAGATAAAGCCAGGCAAGGTAGTGTTTGTGGTACGGTCGGTCAACTATGCCCAAATAGTAGCAGCCCAACAGATCGGTCTGCCCATATATGAATTACAGCATGGAGTGACCTTTGGCGACACTATGCTTTATGGCGGCAGAGTGGTCAATGAGTTCTGTCCCGACCAGTTTTTGTCCTTTGGAGAAATATGGAGGGGGCCACAATTTGGTATCTCTGTGGATAAGATAAAGAATATAGGCTGGGCCTATAGGGAGATGATTGACAAGATGCAGCCTATAGAGCCCCGCAAAAACACTGTATTGCTCATCTCTTCGCCCTATATCTCGCGCCAGATACTTGAAATAGCTTTAGAACTGGGGCAATGCTATTCCGATTACACTTTCCACATCCGTTGTCATCCCATGGAGCGTTACACCCCTGAGATGATGGAGCGGATTTCTGTGGCCCCAAATGTCAGATTAGCCGACAATAAGATAGAATCGTCAATTGCTCTGAGAGAATATACCCACGCTCTGGGCGAGAACTCATCGGTGGTCTATGAGGCTCAGAGCTTAGGCTTGAAAGTAGGGCGTTTAGAGTATAAGGGAATTAAAATATCGAGTGCTGGGAGCCTTGACAAGGATTCCTTTTATACTTTGAGGGGCCCTGAAGATTTCAAGGGATTTATGGCTTGGAAAGGTTCTGATGGCACCGCTGAAACTTATAGTCACTATCGTCCCGACGCCTTTAATGGCCTGAAAACAAAAAATTGGAAACGATGAAACACTTAGTAATAATAGGAGCAGGTGGCATGGGTCGCACCTTCTTTGACATCGCACGTGAAAGTATAGGGTATGGCTCCCAATATGAGATTAAAGGTTTTATTGACGACAACCTCCAGGCGCTCGATGATTTTGAAGGCTTTCCACCTGTCATTTCCACCATTAGGGATTATCAGCCTCAACCCGACGATTGCTTTCTATGCTCTATTGGTGGCAAAAGTCGCCGACAGTGTATGGAGCGAATGATTGAAAAGGGGGGTGAGTTTATCAATCTTATCCACACTACGGCCCGTATAGGCACTGGTGTTAAGATGGGAGTTGGTAATCTTGTGGCTGCCTTCACCTCGGTGGGCGCTAATGCCTCGATTGGCAATTACAACATGATACAAAGCTACACTGTCATAGGCCATGATGCGCGTATCGGAGATTGGAATAGAATTGATACCCACGTGACGTGTGTAGGGGGTACGCAGGTAGAAAATGATGCCGACATTTACACTGGCGCCGTCTTAAATCATGGTGTAGTGGTGGAGAACGGAGCTCATGTCGGTGCCAATAGTTTCGCCATAAGAAGAGTAAAAGCTGGTACTACTGTTATAGGAGTCCCAGCTCGAAGAATATAAAAATCATTATCAATATGGAAATACAAGAATTTATCGAAAAGATTGCTGAGCAGTATGAAGATGCCAACGCAGATACGTTGACTCCTGACACAGAGTTTCGTCAAGTTGACAACTATTCTTCGCTGACTGCTCTAATGATATTGTCGATAATCGACGAGGAGTATAATGTCACCCTCAATGGCGACGATATGCGCAAGGTGAAGACCATTCAAGAACTTTTTGACCTCGTAAACAGTCGCATTTAAGGGCACGATGGAGTATAATCCCTTTTCCCTAAAAGGGAAAAAGCTGCTTATCACTGGTGCCTCTTCGGGCATCGGCCGCGCGACGGCAGTGGAGTGCTCGCGACTGGGAGCCTCTGTAGTGTTGACAGGCCGAAGAGAGGATGAGCTTAATAACACCTTGGCTCTTATTGAAGACGCATCTTATGCCCACCACACCTATGTAGTGGCCGACCTCGCCCTTGAAGAAGATCGCTCACGCTTGGTGAAGGAGCTCCCCCAGATAGATGGAGCGGTGCTTAATGCCGGCATCTCAAAGATGGCTCCTATACAGTTTATCACAGAGCAATCTCTGGAAGATCTCTTTAAGGTCAACACTTTCGCTCCCATCTTGCTCATGCGTCAATTGTTGAAGGCCAAGCGGTTGAGTAGGGGCGCATCTGTAGTGTTTACCTCCTCTATTTCTGGATTTTCCAACACTGCAATAGGATTGGCCGAGTATGGGGCTTCTAAAAGCGCTCTAACATCATATATGAAGTACGCAGCATTAGAGTTGGCACAAAAAGGGATACGATGTAATGCTGTGCATCCAGGACGTATAGAAACTCCATTGATTGCACTGAAACAAATCTCTGACGAAGACCTTCGTCAAGACCAAGCGCGCTATCCTCTGGGACGCTACGGACGACCCGAAGAGGTGGCATGGGCTATTGCTTATCTGTTGTCCGACGCTGCCGCGTGGGTCACGGGGAGCAGCCTGGTGATTGACGGTGGGCGCAGCTTGAAATAACAAAAAAAGGATATATTATGATACTCAAAGATAAGGTGGCCGTAGTAACAGGTGCTGCTCAAGGCATAGGGCGCGTCATTGCACAGCGCTTTGCTGAGCAGGGTGCCATTGTCTACGCCGTCGACCGTCAAGAAGGGGTTATGGACCAATGGGCCGCAGAGACCTCAGAGGCTCTTAATACTCGTGTCCTCCCTCTCTATCTCGACCTCACCGACGCTGCGGCTGTCAAAAGCCAGATGATGAAGGTCTTTAAGGCCGAAGGGCGCATTGACATCCTAGTCAATAATGCTGGTGTGGTGTTCAATCGCAAGATTGGCATGATAGTGCGTCCAGAGCTGGAGAAGATGTTTATGGTCAATGTGATAGCCGTGATTGAGACGGTGCAACTTGTGTCGCGCCTGATGGCTCGCAGCGGTGGTGGGTCGATAGTCAATATCGCTTCCGTCACTGCAGTCCAGGGTTCGCCGGGCCAGTCGGCCTACTCGGCTACCAAGGGCGCTATAATTGCCTTTACTAAGTCGGCCGCCAAAGAGCTGGCTTCGCAGGGTATTCGCGTCAACGCCGTGGCCCCTGGCATCGTCAAGACCGAGCGCTTCGCCGAGCTTTACGAGGAAAGCGGCGACAAGATTGATGGCCGCATTTCGCGCATTGCCCTGGGTCGTCTTGGCACTCCCGACGACATAGCCAATGCTTGCGCTTTCTTGGCCAGCGATCAGGCCAGCTACATCTCTGGTCAAGTGCTGACGGTTGATGGCTGCTCTTCAATTTAATTAGGGTATGTTTCAGGAACTGTTAAATCATCCTGCCGATAGGCTTGCAGCAATCGACTCTTCAGGAGCGACGCTCACCTACGGTCATCTTCTCGATCATGCCAAATGGATGAGAGAGAAGATGGGTGAGAGAGCCTTTTATTTCCTCCTGACGGAAAACAATGTGGGAGGCATAGCTTGGGCCATCGGTGGGTTGCTAAGCCACAATGTGCCGCTGCTTCTTAATGCCCATCAAGAGGGAGATCTTATAGCGAACCTACTGAGGAGATACAAGCCTGAATACATAGTGGTCCCGGTAAGCGTGGCCGAAAAATGGAGCGCCTTTCCCACCATAAGTGAAGCGGAAGGTTACGTATTAAAGAGGGTAATGCCCACGTCGCCAGAGCTCTTCCCGGAGTTGTCGCATCTCTTACCCACCTCGGGCTCTACTGGCAGCCCTAAGCTCGTGCGCCATTCCTACGCCAATGTCGAGGCGGCGGCCCTCAATATCTCTACCTTCTTTGGGCTGACAAAGGATGACCGTCCATTGATGGTGCTTCCGCTTTACTATACGATGGGCCTGTCGATGGTGTTCAGCCACTTTAAGGTTGGAGCTACTCTGCTTATCACTGGAGAGAACATGACATCGCCCACGTTCTGGAAATTTCTCAAGGAGCAGGAGGCCACAAGCTTTACGGGTGTGCCGTTTAGTTTCAAGGTACTCGACATGATGCGTGTCTATCGTATGAAGTTGCCTGCCCTAAAGCTCTTGACACAAGGCGGGGGGAAGATGGAGCGTGAGCTCAACTTGAAGTTTGCTCAGTGGTGTCAAGACACTGGTCGCGAGTGGATAGCCACCTACGGCCAGAGCGAAGGCACGGCTCGAATGGCTTATCTCCCATCCAAATGGGCTGTGGAGAAGGCCGGAAGTATAGGTGTGGCTGTGCCCAACGGTCGCCTTTGGCTTATCGACGAGGAGGGCCGCGAAATCACGCAGCCAAATGTCGAAGGCGAGATGTGTTATGCAGGCAAGAACGTCACTCTCGGCTATGCCACGTCGCCAGAAGATTTAACGCTTGGAGACTGTCGACATGGCCAGATGGCTACGGGCGACTTAGCGTATCGCGATGACGATGGCTGCTATTATATCACAGGCCGCAAGGGTCGCTTCATCAAGCCCTTTGGCAAGCGCGTGGGGCTCGACGAATGTGAGCAGATTGTGACTCGCATTGTAGAGGGCGATTGCGCCTGTGTGGGCGACAAGGACGAAAACCTGTGGGTGATTATCACAGCGCCCGATCTCGAAAAGAAAAAGGAGATAATGGATGCTTTGGTAGCCACCCTTTTATTGCCAGCCACGGCGGTGCATATCAAGGCGGTGGCCGAGATACCCAAGTCTACTGCAGGCAAAATATTATATCACAATCTCTTAGAAGAAATTAGAAAAGAAATAGAAGAATAGCAAGATGGAAAATCTCGACAAGTATCGCAATATTTTTGTAGAAGTGTTTAACGTCCCCGCCGAGGCTGTGGGCCCCGACTTCAAAAAGGACACTGTGGAGGCTTGGGACTCGGTGCATCAACTCAACATTATGGCTCTTCTTGAGGAGACTTTCGACGTGATGCTCGACCCTGAGGACATCCTCGCGCTGACATCTTTCGACGCTGGCTTGGAGATTCTTCGCAAATACGACGTGGAGATATAAACGATGGCTAAGTGGACTATCAACAACGTAAGGATGGCCGGGGTATCGGCGGCGGTGCCTAAAAACGAGGTGCTGACGGCCGACATCCCTCTGTTTACTCCTGAGGAGGCTGCCACCTTTGATGCCACTGTAGGTATCAAACGCCGCCGCATTGCCCCTGACGATGTGTGTGCCAGCGACCTCTGTCTGGCTGCTGGGGAGCGCCTCCTTGAGGCTTTGGGCTGGGAGAGGGACACTATCGATGTCTTGATTTTTGAATCGGTGACGGGCGATTATCGCACTCCTCCCACCTCCTGCATTCTTCAAGATCGCCTCGGTCTTGGCGAGGATTGTTTCTGTCTTGACGTGCCAATGGGGTGTTGTGGCTGTCTTTATGCCCTCAATGTGGGGGGCAATCTATTGACTACCGGCAATGTGAAGCGGGCGTTGCTACTGATTGGCGACACTGCATTGCGGATGGGCTCGATGAAGGATAAGAGTCGTGTGCCTCTATTCGGCGATGGCGCTGCGGCGATAGCCTTGGAATATGACCCCGAGGCGGCCCCTATCATTGTCGACTTCCACACCTACGGCAAGGGCTACGAGGCTCTTATGACTCCTCATGGCGGATTCCGACGGCCAGCCACTGAAGAATCGTTTGTGGAGGAGGACTTTGGCAACGGTATCGTCCGCGCTCCTATCCATACGCTCATCAATGGCATGAATGTCTTCTCGTTTGCCATCTCACGTCCTCCAAAGTCGATGGAGAAGTTGCTGGCAGAGGAGGGGATTGATCGCAACTCGGATATCGATTATTTCCTCATCCATCAGGCCAACAAACTCATTGTGGACCGTATCGTCAAGAAGATGAAATTGCCGCTGGAGAAGGTGCCTTACAACCTTGAGGATTTTGGCAATCTGGGTGGCGCATCGTTGCCGTCGCTGATGGTGACACGTCTGCGCGAGCCGCTAACCACGGCACCGCAGCGTCTGCTGATGGAGTCGTTTGGCCTCGGCTTGACCTGGGGTACTATCCTGATGGAGACCACGCCTATGGTTATCCCACCGTTGGTAGAGGTTTAGAGCATTGCATAGAAAGACAGAGTGACAGAGAGAAAGATATGGAGAAGCGATCTTTTAGACAGAGAGTCAGCAAGGCTATCAGCAATTTGTATTTGACCTATCTCCGCAAGGTGAAGAAGATTGATGTGGGCGAGGAGTGTAATATCTCCTGGCGTGCCACCCTTGATAGGGCTAATCCCAAGGGCGTGCATATTGGCCATCATACTCGCGTAATGCTTGAGGCTCTTATCATTGCTCATGATTATTCACGTGCGGCTGCTGATGGTCGTAAGATGTGGCTTCATACGCGTATTGGCCATCATTGCGTGATTGGTGGCAGGACTATTATTCTGCCTGGCGTCACTCTCGGCGACCATGTTTTTGTTGGTGCTGGAAGCGTTGTGACAAAAGATGTGCCTTCTCATTCGATGGTGGCAGGCAATCCTGCGCGGGTGATACGCACAGGGATTGAGATTAGCGACCGCACTCAAATACTCGACTTCGGTACCCTTGTCAACCACGAGACAAAAGATGTATAAGCATTTCTTTAAACGCTTGATTGACTTTCTGGCCAGTGCTTGTATCCTGCTTGTAATTTGGCCTATATTGGCTATCGTGGCTTTGTGGCTGCATTTTGCCAATAAGGGTGCGGGGGCATTTTTCTTTCAGGAACGACCAGGAAAGAATGGGAAGATTTTCAAGGTGGTGAAGTTTAAGACCATGACCGATGAACGCGACTCGGAGGGCAATCTGCGGCCCGACAGAGAACGGCTCACCAAGGTGGGTCGCTTTGTGCGCTCATCATCCCTTGACGAACTGCCTCAACTGTGGAACGTCTTTGTGGGCGATATGGCGCTAATTGGACCACGCCCTCTCTTGCCGCGTTATCTGCCGCTTTACTCCAAGGAGCAGGCTCGGCGCCATGAGGTGAGGCCTGGCATCACTGGCTGGGCTCAAGTGCATGGCCGAAATAACATCTCATGGGCCAAGAAGTTTGAACTTGACGTGTGGTATGTCGACCACTGCACGTTGGCTACGGACATTAAGGTCTTGCTATTAACCATCAACAACGTATTGCGCCGACAAGACATCTCGATGGAAGGTCAAGCTACCACCGAGGCCTTCAACGGCCACAATTAACTTATTTCTCTTTTATGGCTAATCAACGAATACTGCTGTGCCTGGCTCATATGTCGGGCAACGAACAAAGATATATTAAAGAGGCGTTTGACGAGGGTTGGGTAGTGCCTCTGGGCCCGAATGTTAATGGCTTTGAGGAAGACCTGCGCTGCTTCGTCACTCAGAGCGAGGCCCCCAGCGATAAGCAGGTGGTGGCACTTTCGAGCGGTACGGCCGCTGTCCATCTTGCCCTTATCCAAGAGGGAGTAGGGCCGGGCGATGAGGTGCTCTGCCAGTCGTTTACGTTCTGCGCTTCCTGTCACCCCATCACTTATCTGGGCGCTACCCCCGTGCTTGTCGACTCGGAACCCGACACTTGGAATATGGATCCAGAGCTGCTTGAGCGTGCCATTCAGGACCGCATAGCCAAGACGGGTCGCAAGCCTAAGGCCATAGTAGTGGTGTATCTCTATGGCATGCCTGCGAAGATAAAGGAAATCATGGAGGTGGCTCAGCGCTACGACATTCCCGTGATAGAAGATGCAGCCGAGGCGCTTGGCAGCTGCTATCGAGGACAAGTGTGTGGCACATTTGGCGATTATGGCGTGCTCTCGTTCAATGGCAACAAGATGATTACCACCTCGGGAGGCGGGGCTCTGATATGCCCTTCTCCAGAAGCCAAACGCGAAGTGATGTTTTACGCCACGCAGGCTCGCGAGGCGTATCCTTACTACCAGCACGAGAAGATAGGCTACAACTATCGCATGAGCAACATCTGCGCTGGCATAGGTCGCGGTCAGATGACCATTCTCAACGATCATATAGCTCATCACCGCCGTCTGGCCGAGATTTATGAAGAGGAGTTTAAGGACGTAGACGGCCTCACATTCCACAAAGCGCCCTCTGAAGAGATGGAGTCAAACTATTGGCTCAATACCATAGTGCTCCATCCCGACTTGAAAATCCGTGGCCAAGAGAAGGCTTATCAATCGGCTGTGAAGGGTGCTGTGGGTGGCGCCGCTGGCGTTACCCATGAGTCGGAGAGCATACACACCGGGAGCGAACCCAACGCCAACGTTGAGGCCCTCCGACTGGCCCTCGACGCGCTCAACGTAGAGAGCCGACCCCTGTGGAAACCTATGCATCTGCAGCCAGTCTATGCCGATGTCCCAGCTTATGTCAACGGTGTCAGTGAGGCGCTATTCCATCGCGGTCTTTGCCTTCCCAGCGGACCTATGGTCAGCGAAGAGCAGGCTCGCTGGATAGCCCAGCAGATCAAGCACTGCGTGATAAGACAAGAGGATTGAGGCAAAAGTTTAAAGGCAAAAGTCAAAAGGCAAAAGTCAAAAGGCAAAAGTCAAAAGGCAAAAGTAAAAAGTATGCCCCATAATTTACATAGATTATTTTATTGGTATTTCTCGCGGAGGTCGCTGCCCTTCTGGTGTATCTTCATTATTGACGTTGCAATAGTGTTTTTCTCCGGGATGGTGCTCGTGACGCTCAATAGCAGCGCCGTCAACACTCTGCGCAATTTCTGGCCCATGTGTGGCAGGATGGCCATCTATACAGCCTTCTACGCCCTGGGGTTCCGATTGTTTCACACCTATGCTGGCGTCATCCGCTATTCCTCGTTTGTCGACCTGCTGCAGATAGGGCTTGCCACGCTCTTTGGTCTAACGTTGTCGCTCATCTTCCGCTTCACGGTGGCCAATGTAGCCCCCTTTATTGTAATCCCGGGCAAGGACCTTTTCTATATGGCATTGGGCTCGGTGTTGCTAATATGCGCTGTCAGGGTGGTGGTGAAGTTTCTTTTCGAGTGGGCCTACCAGCGTGCAGGAGCTGCCCATATTTATATCTTCGGAGTGAAGGAGGGCGGTATTAGCATAGCAAAGAGCATCCGCAATCAATCGCCAGCCAATTACATTCTTGCAGGTTTTGTAAGTGACAAGCACGACCTCCATGGCCGTATGCTGATGGGCGTGAAGGTGCATCCTCTGGATAAGAGCCTCCCCGAGCAGATGAAGCAGGATGGAGCCTCGGCCCTCTTCGTGTCGCCTCTCAAAAGCGAGGCGCTTCGCGAGAATGAGGAGCTAGTCGACGGCCTTATCGAGGCAGGAATAAAGATATTCATGGTGCCAGCCGAGCAGCCGTGGGACGGCAAGAGCGACATCCATCACCAGCAGCTGCGCGAGGTGAGCATCGAAGACCTCCTGCCTCGCGATCCCATCGATGTCGATATGGCTATCATAGCACGTCAGCTACGCGGCAAGCGAATCCTTATCACCGGGGCTGCTGGGAGCATAGGTTCGGAGATTGTGAAACAGACAGCTGCGTTGGAGCCGCAGTCGCTTATTCTGATAGATCAGGCAGAGACCCCTCTCCACGACATACGTCTTTTTATGGCCCAGCACTACCCCCACATTCAGACACAGACCATCGTGGCCGACATCGTGGCCAAGGGCAAGATGGAGCAAATATTCAAGTTGTATCAGCCCCAATACGTGTTTCACGCGGCAGCCTATAAGCATGTGCCCATGATGGAGGACAATCCTGGCGAGAGCGTCCACAACAATGTGGAAGGCACGCGTGTGTTGGCCGACCTGTCGGTGAAATACGATGTGGAGAAGTTTGTCATGATCTCAACCGACAAGGCAGTCAATCCAACCAACGTGATGGGGGCTTCGAAGCGTATCTGCGAGATCTACGTGCAGAGCCTCGACAAGGCTATAAAAGATAGGGCAGTGAAGGGCAAGACGCAGTTTGTCACTACCCGCTTTGGCAACGTATTGGGATCTAATGGCTCCGTAATTCCTCTCTTCCGTCGCCAGATACAGGATGGAGGACCAATCACTGTGACCCACCCCGACATCATACGCTACTTCATGCTTATCCCTGAGGCGTGCAAGCTGGTGCTTGAGGCCGCTTCAATGGGCAATGGCGGTGAGATTTTTGTGTTTGACATGGGCAAGCCTGTCAAGATTGTCGACCTTGCGCGGCGCATGATTCAGCTCAGCGGAGCCAAAATCGACATTAAGTTTACGGGGCTACGCCAAGGCGAGAAGCTCTACGAGGAGGTGCTCAACGAGCAAGAGAAGACACTTGAGACGTTTCATCCAAAGATAAGGATTGCAAAGGTGCGACAATATGAATATCGCGAGGTGGCTCGCACTATTGAGGACCTGGTGGAGCAATGCTTCCGGGCTGATGCCATGACCGTCGTAGCCATGATGAAGAAGATAGTGCCTGAGTTTGTCAGCAAAAATAGCGTTTATAGCCGTCTTGACATCCCCGCAAAGAAAGAAGAGCGGATTAAGAGCGAACTTTTTAAGACGGATGGCGTTAGTTCATTAAACTAAGTTTTCTGACAATTATGGAAATCAAACGCCCTCTCACATTGGAACAGCGCCGCAAGACCACGCTCAGCGATGACTTGCGCAACCTTTTTGTGCTTCAGCTGCAACACGAACTCAAGAATTTCACTCTCTACAATAGTTTTTCGGTTTATTATAGCTGCAAGGGCCTCGAGAAGCTCGGCAAGTACTACAAGGCACGCGCCGATGAAGAGCTTCGCCACCAGCAGTGGATTATGGGCTATCTGAGCGATTGTGATGCCGACTTTGAATATCCCAGCATCCCTATCAACGAGACGCAGAAGATTGAAGACAACGTGACGCCTTTCCGTCTGACAGTCGATCGTGAGATAGAGACTACGGGCATGATATATCACATTGCCGACACAGCATTTGCCCAAGGCGACTGGATGACCCTGAGCTTCCTGCTTGGCACCTACAATGGCAGCCGCCTTATCCCCGAGCAGATCGAAGAAGAGTCGCTGAGCCGCACGGCCCTCGACATCATGGAGACCGACGACCATATCCTGAAGAAGGAAGATCAGATCTACGACCTCTACTTCAACAAGAACGACTGACCGCAAGCTTAATCTATCTATCATATGGCGAGCTCCAGACCCCCCGGCCTGGGGCTCGCTCGCATTAGAAGTGTGAAGATTTGGTAGATTGAGGAAAAATGAGTATGTTTGCAAAGTAAACAACGAATCCTAAGACTTTCCATGACGACCGACGACAACATAACGCCTCGAAGCGGCCACAAGGATTATGTGTGGTTTGACTGGGCCGTGAAGCACATCCTTCGCGACAAAGCCAACTTTGCTATACTCGAGGGATTTATTTCCGTGATGATAGGGCAGGAGATGCATATCATAGAGCTCCTTGAGAGCGAGGGCAATCAAGATACACCCTATTCCAAATTTAATCGCGTAGACATTAAGGCCAGGAATCATCGTGGCGAAACGGTGATTATCGAGGTGCAAAACATCCGCGAGATGGACTTCCTGGAAAGGATGTTGTTTGGCGCTGCCTCAGCCGTGACCGAACAGGTGAGTCTTGGCCGTCATTATGGAGATATACGCAAAGTATATACAATTTCAATAGTATATTTCGGTCTTGGTGAGGGAGAGGATTATCTCTACCATGGTCAGACTGTATTGAAGGGTGTGCATACCCATGATCAATTGCGTATCAATCGCAAGGAACGAGACGCTTTGGTAAGTTGCTCTCCTGAGGACATTTTCCCTGAATATTATCTCGTGAGAGTTAAGAAATTCAAGTATAATTCGTTGGCTACAGCTCCTATAGAGCAGTGGATGAACTATCTTAAGACTGGTATCATTGGGCCCAACGACACCGCTCCTGGGCTTGAAGAGGCGCGTCAAAAATTACTCTATGACGCTATGGATAAAGCCGGGCAGAAAGCCTACCGAGACCATCTATTAGACATCCGCACTCAACAGGAGGCGATTGATGACAGCCGAGCAGAAGGTTATGGAGAAGGCTTCGACCATGGCTTTGAGAAAGGCAAAGAGAAAGGCATAGAGAAAGGAAGGGAGGCCGAACGTATGGATATGGCCAAAGCTATGTTAGCATCAGGAATGTCTCCAGCAGAAGTGTGCCGTATAGCTCGAATCCCTCTGGAGAAGCTCCCAAAGGCTTAAGCTGAAGATATGAAGACTCGGTTGCTGGTGTTTCATCCAGCGGTGGCTCCATACAGGATCGACTTTTTTAATACTCTTGCAAGGGAATTTGAGGCGCGGATAGTCCTTTCCTACGAGAATCTGAGGATGGGGCGCTTCCATCGGTATGAGGAGATACGTAATCAGCTTGAATTTTCACCTCTTTATCTCAATAATCCTGACACTAAAGGGATTTGGGCTCAACTCGACGACTTCTTGCCCCAGATAGTGATTGTCCCCGAATACGGGTCAATCACGATTAAAGTGCTGGCTCATCGCCTACTGAAGCGCGAGCTCTACAAGGTAGTGGCGATGAGCGACGACTGCTACGACATGCTCACACAAGGGCGCGACTTCACCGCCGCCCATTGCTTGATGCGTTCCATCCTTGCTCCTTGGCTCGATGAGGTAATCCTTCCCGAGCCCAAGGCGGTCGACTATTATCAAGCTCACTACGGCCGTGGCCTATTCTTTCCAATCATCCGCGATGAGAAGCGAGCCATTAAGGAATATACGTCAGCTTTCCCGCAGGCTCAAGCCTTAGCTGAGGAGCTTGATCTCGCTGACCGACGCATCTTTATCAGCGTGAGCCGGCTGGAGTCAATCAAAAACATTCAGGCTACTATCAGAGCTTTCTCTCAGCTTGATAGAGAAGCCAACCAACTGCTAATTGTTGGCGAGGGAAGTAGCCTAAAAGAGCTTAAGCACCTGGCAGAAACCACCGGCGCCGATATTCGCTTTTTGGGGCGTCTTGAAGGGCCGGAGTTGGCTGCTGCCTATCTCGTGGCCGATTGCCTCGTGTTGTCAAGCATCTGTGAGCCTTTTGGAGCCGTGGTCAACGAGGCTCTCTTAGCCGGCTGTCGCTGTCTGGTAAGCAATCGCGCCGGCGCGGCCTGCTTGGTTGAAGGTAAGCATTCGGTAATGCCCGTATTGCAGTCCCCTGGGTCGAAGAGGTAATTTTG
>JAJBVL010000072.1 GCA_020859845.1 Bacteroidales bacterium | reverse complement strand
AAATTACCTCTTCGACCCAGGGGACTGCAATACGGGCATTACCGAATGCTTACGAAGCACCAGCTCTTATTTGCATCACAACTGGGGCTGGAGTGGCTCCTACAATGGTTGGTTCTCCTCCTCATCTTTCAATCCTGGAAGTAAAAATTATAGCAATATTAAGATAATCTATAAAATATATTAACTATGAAAAAGCGTATTTTACCATGGGCCATTTTTAAGCCTCTTTTAATTGTGATGGTAGTTATATGTTGGAGCTGTGACTCTTCCGACACTCCCGAGAATCTTCAAGAAGACGACAATCCCCGCGAGGATATCGTGTTGTCACGTGCTGAACAGGGTTGGGTGGAGAGCAATGTAGCTTTCTCCAACAAATTGTTGACCGCATTGGCAGAAGAAAAGCAGGAGAACTTTCTGGTTTCTCCTTACGGCGTAGCCAACAATCTACTTCTGATAGCGAATGGCGCTTCAGAAAACTCAAGAGAGCAGATTGTGGAAGCCTTGTATCCTGAAGGAGGGAATTTGGAGGAAGTCAACCTTTTATACGAGAGGTTGCTCAAAAAACTCCCAATCCTTGACAAGAAATGCGATTTTAAGATCCATACCTGCCATCTGCGTTGGCTTCCTTCTATGGATCAGTATACCGACTCGTTTTCTAAAGCTTTGCTAGCCTTTCAGGTTGACACCTTCCCTGTGTTCGAGAACCAAGATAAGATGATGGACAAGCTATGCCAATGGTGTGAGCAGCGCGTTGGGATTTCCCCGAATCATAAAAATTTAGAGGGGCAGTGTTACGCCATTTTAGCCAATGCTTTGTCTTTTGATGGCAAATGGCGCCAAAGTTTTGACACCAACCTGACCAAAAAGCGCACATTCTATGGGCGTACAAAGACATCCTCCACAGAGATGATGACCGACACCGAAAAACTTGGACGCTTTTGGCAGGACGACGACTTTACTTGGGCCATGTGGCCATACGGTAACGAGGCTTTCTCCTTCATCGTGGCTATGCCCAACGGAAATACCAACTCCGTCCCCTCCCTGGATAAGGCGTGGTTGACAAATAGCCAAGCGGCCGAAAGTGTAGCTAGTCTTACTATCCCTAAATTTTCACTAGAAGGAAGTATTGATTTGCGAGGAACTCTTGAAACTATGGGGGTTACAGAAGTCTTTATACCTTCAGCTGGGAATTTGTCTGGCATGTACAAAAACTTTACAGAGGAGGATCCCTTAGGACTTACATCCCTCTTCCAAGATTACGGCTTAGAGGTGACAGAAGAAGGTGCCAAAATAGCATTGACATCTACCTCGAAGGAGGCAGTAAGAATTGAAACTCTCACACCAATCAATGAGGTAGTAATCGACCATCCTTTCTACTTCTTCATCCGTGAGCAGAGTACGGGCCTCATCATCTTCATGGGCAAGGTTGAGGATCTGTAAGTGGGAAGCAGTGTCTTAACGAAAGATAAAAAGGGGCTACGGCTTTGGGGCGTGGCCCCTTTTTTCCAAAATTGTGGTGAGGTTGCGAAGGGGGATTAGCGTCCGAGGGTGGATAGGAGGTCGGCGACAGCAGCGGGGATTGAGGGGTTGCGGTCAAGACACTTGATGAAGAGCGACCCTACGATGCCCCCCGAGGAGTAGCGACACACTCGCTCCATAGACTCGCGGTTGGAGATGCCAAAGCCTATCAGACGGTGATGCCGCAGGGGCAGGGCAGCGATACGCTCGAAGTAGCGTGTCTGGGCGTCGTCAAAGCGGTCGCGCGTGCCAGTCACCGATGCACTCGACACCATGTAGATAAACCCTGAACAGTGGTCGTCGATCAGCCGTATGCGCTCGTCGCTCGTCTCGGGGGTGATGAGCATGATGATAGGCAGGTCATAGCGGTCGCAAAGCGGCTTGAAGTCCTTGAGATAGTCGGCAAAGGGGAGGTCGGGGATTATCAAGGCATCGATGCCCACCTCTTTACAGCGCTGAAACAAGCGCTCGATGCCATACTGCATGAAGGGATTGAGATACCCCATCAACACCAGAGAAGTGTCCCCAGCAGCCTCGCGAGCCTCGGCTACTTGGTCGAGCAGCAGCGAGAGAGTCATGCCGTTGCGCAAGGCGCGAGTGCTGCTCTGCTGTATCACTACCCCATCGGCCATGGGGTCGGAAAACGGCACTCCCACCTCAATCATGTCCACGCCCCCTTTAACGAGTTGGGTGATGATTTCTTGGGTGGAGGATAGCTGGGGAAAGCCAGCAGTAAAATATATGGAGAGGAGTCCTTCAGGCTTTCTCCCAAAAAGGTTGTCGAGGCGATTCATCTTCATTGTATTTTCTAAGTTCATAAATAAATCGGGTGAGCAGCCCTATATCTTTGCGGCCGGGGGCGTTCTCAAAGCGGCTGTTGATATCCACGCCTGCCATCCCTGGTCGCATTGCTGCTATGATGCGGTCTACATCCTCTGGGCCAATGCCGCCGCTCAGCATATAGGGGGTGGAGAGGGGGTAGGAGGAAAGAAGGCTCCAGTCAAACTGTCGTCCGCTGCCGCCATGACTCTTGCAGGCGGTGTCGAAAAGCAGCATATCCACCTTGCCCTCATAAGGGGCCACCGTGGCCCAGTCGGCATCGTGGCTCATGCCGATGGCTTTGATGACCACAAACCCTTGACTGCGCAGCCGTGCGCACATCTCGGGCGATTCCTGCCCATGAAGTTGGAGGATGCGAAATCCATAGCGCTGCTCCAACTCGCAGAGACGCTCTTCAGTGGCGTTGACGGTGACGCATACCGGGCGTACAAATGGAGGCAGCTCTGCAATCTCTTTGGGGTCGATGTCATCAGCATTGCGCGGCGAGCCGTCATGAAATATGAAACCCATGAGCATCGGGGTGAGGGCAGCCACGTCGTGGATGTTGTCGGGGTAGCGGTTGCCACACACCTTGATCATCATGTCGCTATGACGAGGGGTAGTAACATTTTTATCCATTTATCATTTCTTGTAACAATGCTGTTGGGTCGGCGGCTCGCATCAAGGCTTCTCCGATGAGAAAGGCATCGAAGCCGGCGTCGCGTAGTCGGCGAAGGTCCTGCGGGGTGTGAATACCACTCTCCGCCACTCGGACAATGCCTTCTGGCAATCGTTCTACGAGCTCCAAGGCCGTGTCAATAGTGGTGTCAAAGTTGGTCAGATTGCGATTGTTGACGCCTATCATGTCGGCTTCGGGATATACCTTTTTGAGTTCGCTGGCATCGTGAATCTCCAGGAGCACCTCCAGGCCCATACGATGCGCAAAGTCGGTGAAGCTGGCTATCTCGCGCGCAGAGAGCAGAGAGGCGATGAGCAGCACGGCGTCGGCTCCGGCATGGGCTGCTTGGGCTATCTGGAGCGCATCGATAATAAAGTCCTTTCGGAGCAGGGGAAGGGTGACCGCTTGGCGAGCCACTTGGAGGTCGCTTAGCGCGCCGCCAAAAAATGGAGTGTCGGTGAGAATGGAGCATGCGGCTGCCCCGCCAGCCTCGTAGGCTTGTACTTGCGGGGTCACCAGAGTCCCTGGAGCTATATCGCCGCGCGAGGGCGAGCGGCGCTTAAACTCGGCGATGATGGCGCATGGATATTCGCGCAGGGCGCGGCTCATGGAGATGGTGCGTCGGGCGTGGGCGCTCTTGATGGCGCTCTCCACCTCGCGACGCTTGGAGGAGGCTATCTGCTGGAGAATGTTCATAGGGGGATGGGGGAGTTGAGAGTGACGAAGCGGTGGAAGGCATCGGCAGCGGCGCCTGAGGTGATCGACTCGCGGGCCTGGCGGATTGCCTCGGCGATGGGGAGCGAGGGCTCAAGGGTGCGGATGGCAAAGGCCGAGTTGGCCACCACGCATTGGGTCTGCGCCTCGGTGGCTGTGCCTGCCAGTACGCGGTCAAAGATGGCTGCTGCCTCTTCTACAGTGTCGCCCCCGTAGAGGTCGGCTTGCGAGGCGCGGCGAAAGCCCAATTCCTCGGGGTTGAAGAGCTCCTCGCCCCCAGTGGCGCTCATCACCTTAAATTGCGACGTTAGCGATATCTCGTCGTAGCCGTCGAGCGAGTGGACGATGGTGCAATGGATGCCTTCGTTTTGGGCTATATAGTTGTAGAGGCGCATGAGCTTTAGGTTGTAGACGCCCAGGAGTTGATGGCGTGGAAGCATGGGGTTGACGAGCGGACCAAGCATGTTGAAGAAATTGCGCACGCCGAGAGCTTTCCTCACGGGACCAACACTCTTAAGCGCTGGCGAGAAGAAGGGGGCGTGGAGGTAGGCCACACCGCTCTCTTCGAGCGAGCGGTTGAGGCGTTCTTGGTCGGCGGTAAACTTCACTCCATGGTGCTCCAGCACGTTGGAGGCTCCGGAGATAGAGCTGGCGCCATAGTTGCCATGCTTCACCACCTTGCGTCCTGTGCCAGCCACTACGAAGCAGCTACACGTGGAGATATTGAAGGTGTTTTTGCCGTCGCCGCCAGTGCCTACAATGTCGATGGCCGTGACGTCGCCGAAGTCTACGGGCTGGCGTCGCTCAAGCAGGGCATCGCGAAAGCCTGTGAGCTCGTCGGTGGTGATACTGCGCATCAGGAATACGGTCATGAAGGCCGACAGTTGCGCGTCGTTGTAGCGCTGGTCGGCGATATTGAGGAGCACGTCGCGGGCCTCGGTGCGCGAGAGGGCCTTGTGCTCAAACATTTTGTATAGCAGTTCTTTCATTGTCAGAGGGACAGAAATCAGAGGGATAGAAATTAGAGGGACAGAAATTAGAGGGATAGAGGGAGGGGGTTAGTGGAAGAGCCAGTTGTGGATGATGGCTGAGCCTTGGGGGGTGAGAATCGACTCGGGGTGGAATTGGACGCCGCGGACATCCAGCTCGCGATGACGCAGGGCCATGATGTTGCCATCATCGTCGACCGCCGTCACTTCAAGCTCCCCGGGGAAGCCCTCGGGGTCTACTACCCACGAATGATAACGACCCACGGGGAAAGTTGCTGGAAGGCCATCAAAGAGGTAATCGTCTTCGACGAGCAGCCGCGCTGGCTTCTGCAGACCGTGGTACACCTCGGGGAGGTTGAGTAGCCCTGCTCCGAAGCGCTCAGCTATGGCTTGATGACCGAGGCATACCCCGAGGATGGGTTTTTTAGAGGCGTATTCTTGGAGCAAATCGGGGAGGATTCCTGCCTCGGAGGGGATGCCTGGGCCTGGAGAGATGATAATCTTGTCGAAGGCAGCCACCTCGGGGATGGTGATGCGGTCGTTGCGCGCCACTGTGGGTGTCACTCCTTCTTCGCGCACGGCGTGGACGATGTTGTAGGTGAAGGAGTCGTAGTTGTCGAGTATGAGGAGTTTCATGAGCGGTAATAGTCTTTAGCGAAGTCGAGAGCCTTGCGGAGGGCACCGAGCTTATTGTTGGTCTCTTGGAGTTCGTTTTCTGGCACTGAGTGGGCCACGATGCCTGCTCCAGCCTGGAAGTAGAGGCGGTTGCCGGCGCTCAGGAAGCTGCGGATGGTAATGGCTTGGTTGAGGTCGCCGTTGAAAGCCAGATGACCGATGCATCCGCCATACACCACGCGGCTATGAGGCTCCAGCTCGTCGATGAGTTGCATGGCTCTTACCTTGGGTGCGCCGCTGAGTGTACCGGCAGGGAAGGTGTCGGCAAAGAGGCGGTATACGTTGGCATCGGCGGGTAGGGTGGCCTTGACGCGCGACACCATGTGGATCACGTGGCTATAGTACTGTATCTGGCGCAGGAAGTCGATCTCCACGTGGCCACCACTGCGTGCCAGGTCGTTGCGTGCCAAGTCGACAAGCATGATATGCTCGGCATTCTCCTTTTGGTCTTCGAGGAGGGCTTTAGCCAGCTCGTGGTCGCGCACATCGTCGCCTGTGCGCTTGAAGGTGCCCGCTATTGGGTCGATATAGGCTGTGTGGCCCTTGACGCGCAGGTGGGTCTCGGGCGACGAGCCAAACACCTTGAAGTCGCCGAAGTCGAAAAAGAATAGGTAGGGTGATGGGTTGACACAGCGCAGAGCGCGGTAGACGTTGAGCTCATCACCTGTAAAGCCCTGAGAGAAGCGCCGTGAGAGCACAATCTGAAACACATCGCCGCGCAGAGCGTGGCGAATTCCTTGGCGCACGATCTCCTTGTATTCGTCGTCGGTGAGCGTCGACTCTACATCATCGATGGGATGGAATGGATACTGCGCCATGTTGTGGTTGTGGAGCAGGGTCAACAGTTCGTCGGTCGAAGAGTTTTCGCCGGGAAGGAGATTCTCGTAGATGGTCATCTCGCTCTTGTAGTGGTTGACCTCTATCACGAAGCGATACATCATGTAGACCATGTCGGGGATATAGGCCAGGCGCCCTTCGCGAGGCTGTATCGCGACGCTCTCAAAGTAGCGCACGCAGTCGTAGGCGGTGTAGCCAAAGAGGCCGTTGGCGTCGCAAGGCTTTCCGTCGAGGCTCTCTATCTCGTAGCTGCGCACGTAGCTGCGCAGATGCTCCACCACGTCGACCAGCGGAGTGATAGGAGTGTTGGACACGGTGCCGTCGGGGTATGTGGCTGTGATTACTCCGCCGCTCACGCGGAAGTAGGCGCGCGGAGCCACGCCGAGATACGACACGCTATTGTGGCTCGTATGATAGTCGCTGCTCTCCAGCAGTGCCGATTGCGGGTAAAGGTCGCGTATCTTGAGATAAATGCCCACGGGGGTCTCCAGATCGGAGGGTATCGTGGTGGCTTTAGTTAGTATCTTCATATCACTTTTTACTTAACACTTTTGACTTTTGACTTTTGACTTAATACTTTTGACTCTTGCCTTTTTCCTTTTGACTTAAATACGTCTCCATATCTTTGTCGCCGCGTCCTGAGAGGTTGACGACCACCACGTCGTCGGGCAGGAACTTCACATGGTCGAGCACACCGAGAGCGTGGGCGCTTTCCAGCGCTGGGATGATGCCTTCGAGGCTTGTTAGCAGATATGCAGATCTGAGGGCTTCGTCATCATTGATGGCTATCACCTCCTCGCGCCCTGTCTGTGCCAGGTGGGCGTGGAGTGGCCCTATACCCGGATAGTCGAGGCCGGCCGAGATGGAGTAGGGTTCGGTAATCTGTCCGTCGGAGGTCTGCATCACGAGGGTGCGGGCTCCATGGATGATACCTTCAGTGCCTTTCTGGATGGTGGCAGCCGTCTCGCCGCTGTCTACTCCCTTGCCCCCAGCCTCGGCGGCAATGAGGCGCACTTCTGGACGGTCGATAAAGTAATAGAAGGCTCCGGCAGCGTTGCTCCCTCCACCTACGCAGGCTATTACTGCATCGGGGTAGTCGCGACCGGTCTGCCCCAGCAGTTGGCTCTGCATCTCGCGAGAGATGACCGACTGGAAACGGGCCACCATTTCGGGGTAGGGATGAGGCCCTACGGTCGAGCCGATGACGTAGAAGGTGGTGTCGGGGTGGCAACACCAGTCGCGTATGGCTTCGTTGGTGGCGTCCTTGAGGGTGGCATTGCCCGAGGTGACTGGCACCACGGTGGCGCCCAGCATCTTCATTCGCTCCACGTTGGGGCGCTGACGCGCTACGTCGGTGGCACCCATATACACTACACATTCCAGTCCCATCAGCGCGCACACCGTGGCGGTGGCCACTCCATGCTGGCCGGCGCCTGTCTCGGCTATGATGCGGTGCTTGCCCATGCGCTGGGCCAGGAGTACAGAGCCTATGGCGTTGTTGATCTTGTGGGCGCCGGTGTGGTTGAGGTCTTCACGCTTGAGGTAGATGTTGGTGGCGTAGTGCTGGCTCAGGCGGTCGGCGCGGTAGAGGGGCGAGGGGCGGCCTACATAGTCGCGCAGCAGGCGCTCATACTGTGCGTTAAACTCTGGGTCGTCGGCATAGCGGTGGTAGGCCTGCTTGAGGCGCTCTACGTTGCTGTAGAGTATCTCGGGGATGTAGGCTCCTCCAAAGCGTCCATAATAGCCGGCCTCGTCGACGGGGAGGTGGGCAATGCGGTGGTGGAGGGTGGTGGCCTGAAGGTCGTTGTGGGTCATTTATTCTTGAAATTTATGATTTGTCGAGTAGTGGTGAAAATAAAAATACCGTCGATTATCTGAGTAATCGGCGGTAGGGGCTCGCTATGAGAGGAGGGGAGGGGGATAGAGTGCAAACGTGAGTGTAGTGCCGCCGATATTTTACCAGTGGCGCCACCAATAGAGGTTGCTGTATGAGCGTGTAAGTGTCATGTCGTTGGTCTAGCGGGTACAGCTCGTGAGTGAAACGTTTGTGGTTGCAAATTTATAGCAATTTTTTCAAACCACCAACAAAACGCAAGAAAAACTCACTTTGTTCTGACAAATTTTCGTTTTAATGCTTAATCTCGCGAATTTCTCCCTCGGGAGTCTGAACGAGCCAACGTTGAATATTGCGTTTTTCAGAAGAGAAGGAGGCTCCGATACGATATACGGCTCTTTTATCCGAGAGATATGGTCGGGCATAACCTTTTTCCTCGATTTGTGTTAATGCAGTTTCAGCTGAATGATCAAGTTTGAACTCGATGACGTAGATATATTTTTCTGTGAAGGCCACAAGATCTGGGCGTCCGTCGGCTAAAGGCTCTTCACATCGGATGTCAACCCCTATGGCCATACAAAGACAGTAGACTATCAAATGATAAGATTCTTCCTTGCTGTTTTTGGCAAATATAGGATAAGGCACATGTGCTATTAGAGAATCAAGAACATTGACGAAACCTCTAAGATCACAATTATTCAGATAGTAGCGGAGCATCCGCGCTTTCTGAATGCCATCCGTGGCTGAAATCCCCAGATACATAGGAGCTAAATCCTGAAAGAGGGCTCCGCGTACTTCGCCATTAGGCACCTTTAAAAGATATTGTTCTATCTCCCGATTATAATCGGCAATAGTTAGATAGCCAGTTTGAAAAAGTAGGGGGATCGGATCGGTAGTGTCGTAAAGGCTGCTTAGGCGTTCTCTGGATGCCCAAATGGCGCGAAGTTGCGACAAGTCGTAAGTAGCCTGCTTGAGAAAGTCGACAAACACCTTAGATGTGCCCGACATAAGCCAATATCCCGCGAGATCTTTGGACTTGAAAGCGTTGAGAAGACTGAACGGGTTAAATACGTGTACCTCAGCTTGAGTGAATCGATAACCATCATATTTTTGGAGAAGGCTCTGTGTCATCTGCTCGATTGTGACAGCATATTTCTTGGCTATTTCGCATACTCCTTCTTGGAAATACTCTTTCATTTCTTCCAGGGTAATCCCACAGATAGCAGCGTAGTCGTCCATAAAAGAGATATCCTCCAGATTGTTTGCTCCTGAAAACAAAGTGTAGTGACGGAAGCGGGCTACCCCCGTTACCATGGCAAATTTGATGTATTTATCCTGAGTCTTTAACTGGGAGAAAAAAGGACGCAAAAGGGATTGGTTGCCCTCCAAGGCTGCTCGGTTTTGGAGCGTCTCTTGGAGAGCCTTGTCGTATTCATCTACTAATATTACGCAGTGTTTCCCTGTGACTGCGCTTACGTTTTCTATGAGCCAGCCTAAGCGTTCTCCAACTGAACTGTAGCCCATCTCAGCTACTACTTGGTAATCGCGCTCGTATTTAGCCAGTTGATTATTTAGGTAAAGCTCTAGTTTCTCTGGGTTGTTGGCCTCCGACCGGCTCATGTCGAAGTGAAGTACAGGATAAGAATCCCATTCCCTTTCGGATTGTGATATCTTCAGACCCTCGAATAGGTCTTTTCTACCTTGAAAGAAGGCTTCGATAGTGGAGAGCAACAGGCTTTTGCCAAACCGTCGAGGACGCGACAAAAACACAAATCTTGAATTATCTAATAGCTCGTCAATTATCCCTGTCTTGTCGACATACAGAGCCCCTTCAGTCCTTATTTTCTCGAAGGACTGCCAACCGATAGGGTATTTTGTTTTCCTCTGCGTCATAGGCATTATGCAAAGCGCAAAGTTAATAATTTACTTCCATAAAATCAATTTCATTATTTTTCATCTCTTGAAAATTGTGATTATTGCTGCTGCCGCGAGAATGGCGATAGGGAGCCATTGAAGGGGAGCCAAAAACCAAGGCATCACCAAAAAATAGCATCCCATGATCAAGAGCGTGGCTCCGATTATAATCAACGGAGAAAGCCTCCTCTCGCTATGGGATTGGCTCTTCTCTACTTTAGCTGGAGCGCCGCGCCTCTTTTGCCACCATTGCGGGATTTAAACTGGGATAGGTCTTTGCTAAAAAAACTTTTAAGGCTGCATACTGGGAATAGCAATAGACGCCAAATATAAATACCATTACTGCCCAAATAAGCATCCATATATTGAGCGGCCATGCTGTAACAATTTCGAAAGGAGAAGGAAAACCTTCTCCCTCGGTGGCTACAATGCATCCGAGGCTAAGGTAAACAAGGGCATCAAATGCCAAGGCGCAAACTACGCCAGTCAGTAGGCCTTTTTTCTGTAGCATATCAATTGGAATATGAGTTTCAACAAATAAGTTTATCGTATCTGTAGCTTATGCCACTTGCTGATTGCAAAGGTAATATATTTATTTCAGAAATAAAACTCTAGATTTTCTTATATATCTTCTAGTTAAACAAATGTTCAAATTGCCATTAAACAAACTATTCACATTCTCGTAATCCCTTTCTGCGGTAGCTTTCGCAGTGCAGCGGCCCTCCGCTGCTCTTTTTGAGCCAGCCCTCTGGCTCTCACAAGGCGATGGCTAATAAGTGGCGTCGGTGGGCCGACGCTTAAAGAGCAGCGGAGGGCCGCGCACCGCGAAGGCTACGATCAATTCTTTAGGCCTTCAAGTTCGATTAGCAGAATAAGCTGAATAAATAATGTTAAAACTTGGGCTTTCTTCTTGGCTGGCAACTTATTTTTTTACATTTGCCAACAATTATTCTCTATGAATACCTAAATACCTAAATGCCATTTTACTCATCATCGAGCAATCACTTAAACATTATGAAGCGACTCAGTATTTTGCTAATGGGAGCCTTGGCTCTCTCAGCGTGCAGCGACTCAAAGTCGAACGACGACCCCAATGTGCCTTCTAATCCCGACGACCCCGAGGAGGTGAAGGTGGAAAACATTTCTCGCGCCGACATTCCATTGACGGCCGAGGAAGCCGGCGTGGCCACGGCCAACAATGGCTTTGCCCTTAAGCTCTTTGCACAGGTAGCTGCTCAGGAGGACGGCAACACGTTTGTCTCCCCCTTCGCCATAGGTATGAACCTGACGATGCTTGCCAACGGTGCCAACGACGAGGCTGCCCAGGAAATCTGCGATGTGATGGACCTCGGCGACCTCTCCAGCGCTAACGCCTACTACTCCAAGATGCTTACTTACCTCCCCAAGCTCGACAACGCCGCGTCGCTGGAGATTGCCTCCTCGGTGTGGTACGCAAAGAGCTTGTGGGAACTCAACGCGACGTATCGCTCTACGGCCTCCTCGCTCTTCAGCACCCAGTTTATGGCCCACTCCTATACCACCGACAAGGCCC
Organism: Bacteroidales bacterium; assembly: GCA_020859845.1. Lineage (GTDB taxonomy): Bacteria > Bacteroidota > Bacteroidia > Bacteroidales > Muribaculaceae > Paramuribaculum. Next base: position 12,847 of record JAJBVL010000072.1, on the reverse strand, counting down.
TGAAGTCGGCCATCGTGGAATGGTGTAGCGACAACACGGAGGGCATGATTGACGACCTCGACATGGACTTCAACTGCCAGGACAGTTACCTCGTCAACTCGCTCTACTTCGATGCCACGTGGAACTCCAAGTTTGACCCCGAGGAAACAACGCTGCAGCAGTTTACCGGCCTTACCTCTTCCAAGAAGGTCGATATGATGTATAGCGACCTCTCCGGTGCCATGATATTCCAGAGCGACAACTTCAAGGGCATAGAGCTTCCCTACGGCAACGAGGCCTTCTCGATGGTGCTCCTGCTGCCAGAGAGCGGCTCGATGGCGGAGGCCGCGCAACAGCTAAGCGAGGAATGGGAGGCGCTTGATGCCAACAGCTACCTCAACGCCTGCAAGGTCTACCTGCCGCGCTTTGAGATATCGTGCGACGGTAGACTCAAGGACGTGCTAAGTCAGATGGGCATCAGCAAGCTCTTCGAGGACGACAGCATGACGGAGATCTGGGAAGGCAATTCCACGGTGATGGACATCAAGAACTTCAACAAGATCCAGGTGGCCGAGGAAGGCTCCAAGGCCGTGGCTGTGGTGGCAACACAATGGGCAACGTCGAATGGGACTCCCACCCTCATCTCAGAGCTTCGCTTTGACCATCCTTTCTTCTTCCTCATTCGCGAGAAAAGCACTGGCTCCATCCTCTTCACAGGCTCGGTAAAAGACCTCTAATTTTTAAATGATACAGTGTTATAAATAGCACTATCATGAGAATCCCCTAAGATTCTTCCATATAGCTACAAATAGGCAATCACTCCCCCCAGAATCGGTGGCTTTGGCGCCGATTCTGGGGGGTTAATGTTGATTGATGATTACAGCCACCCACAACATTGCCTTTATCATTAACCTTATTTTGGGAAAATTCTTTACTTACGTCAAGAATTTTTACGAACTTTGCATAGAAGTGTTCATACGTAAGTTTGTGATTAGTAGTTTTGTTACCACTAATTTATTAAAACAACGATAGAGACCGCTTCTCATCATTTTATATTGTGAAATATACAAATACTAATTCAACCAACTGGTTAATTAAATATCAATGAACCAACCCGAGATTTGTTGCATTGGGCATATCACCCTTGACAAGATTGTAACCCCTCGCATCACTAAGTATATGCCTGGTGGTACCGCGTATTATTTCGCTCACGGCATCCACTGCCTCGACCATCCCAGTTTCCAATTAGTCACCTCTTTGGCCGAAACAGAAATGAACGCCGTGGAGGAGATGCGCCGCCGTGGCATCGATGTGAAGGTGCTTCCGAGCAAGCACTCGGTGTACTTTGAAAACAAATATGGTGAAAACCAGAACAACCGTACTCAGCGAGTGCTTGCCAAAGCTGATCCTTTTACCGTAGAAGGCTTGAAGGATGTGCAAGCCAAGATCATTCATCTGGGGAGCCTTTTGGCCGATGACTTCTCACTCGACGTGATTAAGTATCTTCATGGCAAAGGCACCCTTTCAGTTGACGCCCAAGGCTATTTGCGCGAAGTGCGTGGCGAAGAGGTGGTGGCTGTCGACTGGCCCGAAAAGATAGAGGCTCTTAAATACATTGATATCCTCAAGACTAATGAATACGAGATGGAGGTCTTCACTGGCGAAAAGGATCCTCACAAGGCGGCTCTCACGTTGGCTGACTGGGGCGTAAAAGAAGTTGTGCTTACGCTTGGCGACTATGGCTCAATCATCTACTGCGATGGTGAGTTTAGCGAGGTGCCTGCTTACGAGCCCCTTGATGTGGTAGATGCCACCGGTTGCGGCGACACTTACATGACCGGCTACCTCTACAAGCGCAGCCAAGGCGCATCTTGCGCCGATGCCGGACGCTTTGCAGCGGCTATGAGCACCATAAAGCTCCAGGACGCGGGCCCCTTCAACGCCACTGAGGCTGAAGTGAACCAGATTATCCATACGGGCAAAAACATTCTGCGCCATGGCTAATCGATCAGCAGTTGACAGGATGGCGCCTAATCAATCGTCGTCAGCGCGCATCGTTGGGCGCCAGTATATGGTGCCTTTCATCCTTATTACCTCTCTATTTTTCATGTGGGGCTTTGTGCGAGCCCTACTCGACGTGCTCAATAAGCATTTTCAAGGAGCTTTGGAATTGTCGAAGATGGAATCTTCGTTCATCCAATTTTCGATGTATGCCGCTTATTTCTTGATTGCTACCCCAGCGGGTCTTTACATCAATCGACATGGTTATCGCAAGGGCGTGGTATTTGGCCTTTTGCTTTTTGGCATTGGAGCTTTACTTTTTATCCCTGCTGAAGCTGCAATGACTTTCTATTTTTTCCTTGGAGCCTTGTTTGTGATTGGCAGCGGCTTAGTGTTCTTGGAGACGGCAGCCAATCCTTACGTTACAGAATTAGGAGAGCCACGCACTGCAACAAGTCGTCTCAACCTTTCTCAATCATTTAATGGCCTTGGGTGTTTCTTGGCTCCAATGATTGGAGGCTGGCTCCTTTTCTCTGACCCCTCGAAGGCTCAGGTGGCTCTCCCCTATGCTGTGATGGGCGTAATCGTACTGATTGTAGCCTTTATATTCACTCGAGTGAAATTGCCCGAGATAAAGAAAGTAGACGCTGAATCCTCCGACGAAGGGAAGGTGAGTATAAGAGGACTGTGGAAGAGCGGAGGTTTTGTCTTTGGCCTCGTAGCTCTGCTTTGTTATGAAATCTCGGAGATTTCCATCAACAGCTTCTTTGTGAATTATGTCACGGAAGATGGGTGGAAAACCCCTCTTGAGGCTTCTGTGTTGCTTTCTGTAGGAGGTCTGCTATTGTTCATGTTGGCACGCGTGATAGGTTCGTTTATTATGAGCAAAGTCGCCTCTTCAAAGGTGCTCCTGGTCTGTGCTTTCATGACAGTAATTTGCACAGCCTTAGTGGTGTTCAACCTGGGTGCAATCTCTCGCATTGCTCTCTTTGGCATCTATGCCTTTGAGGCTATTATGTTTCCCACGATATTCGCAATGTCGCTCCAAGGCATTGGCATTTACACCAAACGCGCAGCATCCTTCTTGATGATGACGCCTATAGGTGGAGCCATTGGCTCATTCCTCATGGGGTGGGCTGGTGATGCCTTCGGCATGTCAACAGCATTTATTGTTCCCCTCCTCGGCTACGTTGTCGTCCTTTCCTTCGCCATCTCGCGCCGTCATTAAACAAAAAGACGTCCCTCACCAAAATCGGCTCTTTGAGCACCGTTTTTGGTGAGGGATGTCTTTATGCTGTTGGCATTACTAAGTGAGGCTTAGCTGTTGGGGAGCTCGTAGCGGTAGATGTCGACGAGCTTGATGTCAAACTGAAGCATCGAGTAGGGGAGAATAGACCCCGTGGATGAGGAACCATACGCTTGGTCGTAGGGAATCACTACGCGCACACTGTCGCCCACGCGCATGTTGAGGAGCGCCACTTGCCAACCGTTGATGTTGTCCGACACCAGGCAGCGATATATGCTGTCGCCGTAGGTGGTGTTGGTGTAGGAGGAGTCAAATACAGTGTCGTCGTAAAGACGCCCGATGTATTTCACATCCACGGTGCTGGTGATGAGGGGCGAAAGGTTGCCAAGGGTGGAGTTGCGGTCGTTGAAGTAGTGGATAAGCACTCCAGAGCCTGCGTACCATGTGGGGCGCAGGGTGGTGTAGAAGGAGTTGCCGTTCTCATCGAGGAGAGCAGCCTGCGCATCATACCACTCCACGTTGGCGTTGCGCCAATTGGTGTACTCTTCGTATATATCATCGCTCCCACACGACGTGATGGCCAGGAGCAAAATAGCAAATGCAATGATTGGTAGACGGTTCATTTATACAAAATGTGAGGGGGGGGGGAAGAGGTCAATTTTAAAATTCCACTTTGGGGGCTTGGCTCGCACCTTCCTCGGCCTTGAACTGTGGCTTGGCCGTAAACCCAAACCATCCAGCATAAATCACCGTGGGAAACTTCTTGATGGCCGTGTTGTAGGTCTGCACGGCCTGGGTGTAGCGCCCGCGGGCGGTGGTCACTCGGTTCTCGGTGCCTTCGAGTTGGGTCTGAAGGTCGCGGAAGTTCTCGTTGGCCTTCAGGTCGGGATAGGCTTCGCTGACGGCCAGGAGAGATTTCAGAGCGCCCGTGAGCTCGTTTTGAGCCTGCTGAAACTTGGCGAGGGTCTCTTCGTTGAGGTCGTCGGCATTAATAGTGACGGATGTGGCTTTGGCGCGGGCCTCGGTCACCTTCTCAAAGGTCTCTGTCTCGTGGCTGGCGTAGCCCTTGACGGTGGCAACGAGGTTGGGGATCAGGTCGGCGCGACGTTGATACTGGTTTTCTACCTCAGCCCACGACTGGTCGACGGCCTGTTGCTGCTCCACGAGCGAGTTGTAGTTGCAGCTCGAGGTGGAGAGGGCAGCCATCACGATTCCTACGATGAGAAGTATCTTGCTAAATCGTTTCTTCATTGTGGAGAAAGAATTGTTTTGGGAAAGAATTATATGTTGAGGGTTGATTATGCGAGTTTGCGCAGCAGCGACGTGAGGCTTACACGGTCGTGGATGAGCTTGTGGAGGTCGGCAATGGCCACACGGCTCTGCTCCATGGAGTCGCGCTCGCGAAGGGTGACTGTGCCATCCTCGAGTGTCTGATGGTCAACGGTGATGCAGAAGGGGGTGCCGATGGCGTCTTGTCGACGGTAGCGCTTGCCGATGGAGTCTTTCTCCTCATAGCGTGTGGCGAAGTCAAACTTCAGGTCGTCGACTATCTCACGGGCCTTTTCAGGCAGGCCATCTTTGCGCACCAGCGGCAGCACGGCGCATTTTACGGGAGCTAAGGGTGCAGGCAGATGGAGCACTACGCGGCTATCGCCGCCTTCGAGCTTCTGCTCGTCGTAGCTGGAGCAGAGCACGGAGAGAAACATGCGGTCCACGCCAATCGATGTCTCAATGACAAATGGGGTGTAGCTCTCATTGAGCTCGGGGTCGAAGTATTTGATGTTCTTGCCCGAGTATTTCTCGTGTTGCGAGAGGTCGAAGTTGGTGCGCGAATGGATGCCTTCTACCTCCTTGAAGCCGAAGGGCATCTCAAACTCGATGTCGGTAGCGGCATTGGCATAGTGGGCAAGTTTCTCGTGGTCGTGGTAGCGATACTTCTCATCGCCGAGACCGAGAGCCTTGTGCCACTTCAGACGCTGCTCCTTCCAAGCTGCAAACCACTTGAGCTCTTCTCCGGGGCGTACGAAAAATTGCATCTCCATCTGCTCAAACTCGCGCATACGGAAGATGAACTGACGGGCTACTATCTCGTTGCGGAAGGCTTTGCCTATCTGGGCGATCCCGAAGGGGATACGCATGCGGCCTGTCTTCTGTACGTTGAGATAGTTGACAAAGATGCCTTGAGCTGTCTCAGGACGCAGGTAGACGGTCATGGCGCCATCGGCCGTGGAGCCCATCTCCGTGCGAAACATGAGGTTGAACTGGCGCACCTCGGTCCAGTTTTTTGTGCCGGAGATGGGGCATACTATCTCTTGGTCGAGGATTATCTGGCGCAGTTCGCCAAGGTCGTTGGCGTTCATGGCCTTAGAGTAGCGCTCGTGGAGGGCATCGCGTTTCTGCTGGTGCTCTATCACGCGGGGATTGGTCTGGCGGAAGAGGGCTTCGTCAAACGAGTCGCCGAAGCGCTTGCGGGCCTTGGCCACTTCCTTCTCGATCTTGTCGTCCATCTTGGCTATCTCCTCCTCGATGAGCACATCGGCGCGATAGCGCTTCTTGGAGTCGCGGTTGTCAATCAGGGGGTCGTTGAAAGCATCGACGTGGCCCGAGGCTTTCCAGATGGTGGGGTGCATAAAAATTGCGGAGTCGATGCCCACAATGTTGTCGTGGAGGAGCGTCATAGCGTCCCACCAGTAGCGTTTGATATTGTTTTTGAGCTCCACGCCGTTTTGTCCATAATCGTAAACGGCTGAAAGCCCATCGTAGATTTCGCTCGACTGGAATACAAAACCGTATTCCTTGGCATGAGAAACAATCTTCTTGAAAACGTCTTCTTGCTGTGCCATAATGTAAAGTGTAATAGTTTTAAGCGCACAAAGTTACAAAAATTTCTCAAACCCACCACACATTACGTCAAAAAGCCTCAACGGCAACTGCCCTTCTACCACTCACGACTAAGTCTCCGTTCCACAAAAATCGTTAACGCTGGGGCGTATTGCCGAGGCGATGGTAATTTCTTTCTTCAAAGGGGTGTCGAAGTTACCTTCCCATCGCATCCGTGGCGCGTTTTCCGCTTTCAGAATAATCTGTGCCGTTGTTTATAATATAGACTAATAAAAGTTATCTATGGTTAAACCAAGGGGCGTTTTTTAATTAAAGGAGGAAACTCTATGAGGTTTTAAGTATCTTTGTTGGAAAGGAAATTTTACAACATTATGCAAAAGATCATTATCGTTATCATATCGGTTCTCTCATTTGTGATGGTGAGAGCAGAGAACCTTTCTTTTGGAGAGCAGGAAGGCGAGGATTCACGTATCGTCGAAATATCTTCTTCCGATGAATTGGCTACTATCCTTTCTCAGATGGCAGAAGGGCACACTTTTGCTGGAGATACCATCGTAATGACTGCTGATATTGCTTTCCCTATGGTCTCGTCCTCTACCTCTCGTGTGCTGGATGGCACATTTTTAGGCAACGGACATTCCTTGACGGGGGTGAATCAACCATTGGTTTATCGCAATAATGGCCATATAAATGGGTTGACATTGGAGACATCATATATCTCAGGAGGAGAGGATGTAGCTCCATTCTGTATATATAATTATGGCACGATCTCTGATTGTACTAACAATGTGGTAATTACCGCCAGCGCGAAAGACTACATGCATGTGGCTGGAATAGCCAGCTACAACTACGGGGATATCATTAATTCCAAAAATAATGGAAATATTACATGCACGCTCTTGTCTGGGTCGGAGAGCGCTACAAGATGTGGAGGTATAACGGCCTTTTCTAAAGGCAATATTATATATTGCGAGAATACTGGCAACGTCACTACCAACGGCATATACTCTTCAATAACAGGAGGAATAGTGGGAGATATGCAAGATAATGCTAAAACCATTGGATGTACAAATAGAGGCAATGTGAAAAGCATTATAAGCAGCGCAACGTTGGCCAACTGGGTTTCATCAAGCTATAAGTTTCAATACACTGGGGGCATCGTGGGGCAGGCACAGGGATGGTCGCTACGCCATCCTTTTATCAATCGTTGTAAGAATTATGGAGAAGTCTCCAGTAATTATGAGTATGTGGGAGGCATTGCTGGGAAGGTAAGCCGCACTAACATTCTGAATGTGATCAATGGGGGGAATGTAGTTGGGCTTGATGGCCACGGCTATTCATGTGCTGCTGGAATAGCTGGTTATGTTGATGGGATCGACAGCTATTTCTATTTCATGAATTGCATCAATCATGGGACGATTTCTGCTATGTCTCATTATGACTCAGCAACTTCGGCTGGAATAGCTATGAATATATCTAAATGCAAGGTGGGGAATTGCATGAGTGATGGTTCGATATCGGCATCTTCGGTAGGGGGTGTGGGAAAAGGATTCCAAATAGCTACTTACGAATATGAAGACTGTGAGATTTTAAACACCTATCAGACTCCTGAAGAAGTCAATTCGTTTCTGGAAACATTTGAAGCTAATTATGGGCTCCTAAAATGGACTTTGAATTCCGACCTTAAGATTGATTTTCTCGAGGACTTCCTGACTCATGCGGTGGCCACTCATGGGTCAGCCCAGATCTTTGTGTTTCCCGAATCCTCCAGTGACTACGTCTTTATATGCGCTGTCGAGGGAGAAGATGCTCAGCGGGTGGTCTCTTCTACAGCGCCTTTTGAGATTCGCTCTTTGCAGCCGGAGACACTTTATGTGTATGAGGTACAAGGAGAAAATTATTCTGAGAAGGGTAGTTTCCAAACCTTAACCCCAGTGTTGGAATTTTCCACTACTGAAATTACCTACGACGCTATAGAGTTTATACAGAAGTGTACGGCGAGTGGCGTGGATGATATGGAATGTGAAGTAGAGTACAACGACACTGTGATAAGGTTAGACGCCTCCTTATCAAGGTTCGTAATAGAGGGACTGGATGAGAACACCAACTACTCCTTTTCCCTTTCATATACATTGAATGGAAAGAGATATAAGAGCAACACATTGGAGGTGTCGACACTCCCAATAGTGCCATCTTTCTCTTTAATTGCCTCTTCACCTTATTCACTCATCTTAAAATGCGAAAACGCGGAGGAAATCAGGAAGTTTAATCCTCAACTTTTTGTGCAAGCTCCGCTTTACTATACCCCAGGAGAGGCCATTGAAGGGGAGGATATCGTTTTTGAATTGGATGAGGACGACTGTGTAGTGCTGGAGGGATTGCAATATGATTATACCCCAACACTTTATGGCTCCTACAATATAAATGGCGCTACTAGAATGAGAGAATTAGATACCTTTAAGACTGGTAATTGGGGAGGAGAGGGCATAATACAATTATCGCAAAACGCTGCTATGGTGCATGCCCTTTTTGGGGGATTGAATTCTCATATCCCCAACATGAGTAGCAGCTTCTATTATGATAATCCATACTTTATATACAAAGATGCTTTATCTTCTGAGTCGGATACTCAATATCAAATTGACGCCATCAGTATTGATGACGGGTATGATTATGCTGCTACGATACCATTATCCAGTCCTCTGGCTCAATACTATATCAGGATGGAGGCTAAAAACACCTATTATGGTAAGCACCCCGGAAAAGACGGGGAGTGGCAAGTGGTGTCGGTGGAAGATGCCAATGTAGAGGTGGTGCAACCTATGTTCTTCAAGCCTCGTTATGCTAATGAGGTGGTGTCTTTTAGCTTCATTGAGGGTGAAGAAGCAGTGGCTGAAGTGGGCCTAATTTATAAGGTAGAGACTGCTGAAGATTATATAGATTGTACACTCTCATATTCCGGTGGGTCGCAAGTCATTAAAAAGTCGTTTACCACGCTCGTCGCTTCATTAAATTACATTTTCAAGTTTTATGCTATCACCTCAGAAGGACAGAAATACTCAAGCCAATTTTATCGATTGTCTAACAATGAACTTGTAGCTCTGGAAGATTATACAGAGGAAATCCTTCCTTCGGAGATATCATTAAGCCAATCCAAATTGAATTTGTTTGTGGGGCAGCAGAAGGAGTTGCAGGCGGCTTTATTGCCCTCAATTGCGTCAAATACCGATGTCGTTTGGTCGTCGGAGGACGATTCTATTGCTACGGTTGACGACACTGGACTAGTGAGCGCAGTGTCTGTCGGCAGTTGCGATGTCATAGCCACTACCTGTAATGGCCACCAAGCGCGTTGCACAGTAAATGTTAACCCTATCGTTTGTGAAGGTTTGGCGTTGGATAAGACCTCAATTGACCTATTTGTGGGAGAAGAAGATATCCTCATCGCAACTTTTGACCCCGAAGACACTACAGACAAGACTGTGTATTGGTGCTCTCTCAACGAAGAGGTGGCTTCTGTGGATGAGGAAGGAATAGTATATGCTCTGTCTGCTGGAGAAACTGTCATTTCCGCTACTTCTTCCAATGGCGTCTCAGCCGAATGTCGGGTAAGGGTCAATAATATTCTTGCCACTTCTATCTCCTTAGATAAGAAGTCGATTGCTATAGAGGTAGGCCAATCGGAGCAGCTTGTTGCTACTATTTTGCCAGAAAATGCTACCATCCAGTCAGTCCAATGGAAATCGAGCGATGAGGAAATTGCTGTGGTGAGTTCCGAGGGAGTTGTGACGGCTCATCATGTTGGCGAGGCTATTATCACAGCGCTTACAATCGACGGGTCGCTTTTATCGGCCGAGTGTTCGGTGAATGCTTTTACTGGGATTAATGGCGTACATGAAGACTCTAATATAGAGATAACCTCTAAGGATAGGACGATCGTAATCCGAGGAGCTAAAGATGATAGCGTAGCTTACATTTACGACACGGCTGGCAACCTTCTCTATAAAGGACTGAAAAGGACCTTTGCCCCTGCCGCCAATGGCATCTACATAGTGATTATTGAAACCAAACGCCAGAAAGTGGTTATCCCATAGTCTTTGCTTATAGATTTATCAGTCACCTCGCCTAAAGGTCGAGGTGATGTTTTTTATCCTTATGGGGGTGAGAAGGCTTGAAGATGAAGAAATGTTGATACTGTCCCAGACACGCTCGGGGAAACACTACCAAAATGTTTTGACAAAACATCGCGATAGGAAGTATAATCGTCAGTTTTAATGAAGCTTGTCAAGAGTGGAGATCAACGACAGATGTCAAACGTGTAAAGCGTGAAGACAATGTTGTTGTCGTTCTCATTAGGAGAATACCTCACGCCATAAAAACGCCCGTCTTTTGTTCCCAGAAATCTAAAGTAACGAGGCATTTCTTCCTCCACCCTGAGGTTGCCTTTCATGTCGTAAACTTGCAGATAGGTTATGCCAGTATTAAGGCCGTTGCGTCCTGTTCTTACTATCATACCCTCATCCTCTAGCACCTCAAGCTCCTGGTTGCGCCCCGTACGCGTAAAGTCTTTTTCTTCTTTTGCTGCCCAATCGTCATATCCGAATGTGAAATCCCTATTGATAGGCATCTCATACCCTATGGTATATAGAAGACTGTCAGGATTGGCATAAACATATATGAGAGAATCTGGCTCGTGGCTCACATAAATATGGCCACTCGAAGAATCAATGTCATAGTTGAAACGGTCTAGCCATAAAGCATGGTCTTTATAGTAACTAGGAAGATGTCCTGATAAATTCTTTAGCTTCATGTCGTTTAAGTCAAGTTCACAGAAAATCCTAGCTTCTTCAGAGCGACGCTCGTCAATTTTGTCGAAGGCATGATTCCATATTCCGATTGGAATTAGCCAGGTGGAATCATTTAGGACCACGAATCTTACACCAAAGGCCGCATTATCAATTATGGTGTAAGAGGTTGAGAAGGCATAATCGCCCCTGTGATCCTTCATTTCGCCAAATTGGAGATTTATAGCTCCGCGAAAAGTCACCTTTTGCCTTCGTGGATCATACACTGTTATCCTATAATCGCCGTCAAGGGCAACCCATCTGTCAGAGTTGATGAGTGGCTGGAGATAATAAGCGCTGGTTAGTTCGTTAGGCCCTTGTCCTTTGCCAAGATGAGTGGTAAGTGAGTCTCCCGTAGATAGGGAATATTCCACCACCTTGCAGTCATAGTCGCTGAAGAAAAACAAAGAAGAGTCGGCCATAAAAAAGATTCCTCTTCCAGCTGTATTATTTCCATCAATTAAGATAGAGTCAAGATGGCAAACTTGCCAAGTGAGCAACCTTTCACCTCGATGTCCCTCCTCCGATTCTTTAGCACACCCCTTCCCTATGAGGGATAGCAAAACTAGACCTATATATCCTATATGTAACGTAGTTTTTGAAAAGATTTTCATCGGCAATTGGTATCATGGTTGGAACAGGGATCTGCTCCACAGTAAGAGATTGAACCTCGAGAAGAACATACATATCGAGTGGAGTCGGTATCGCTCTTTTTACAATAGCATTTTACTATTTCACCTTCATTGTTAGTGAGAGCCTCGAAATTCTCAATTAATTGTTCGTCGAGTTCTTCATCTAACGTTTTTGAAGACATATTGTCGAAAGCCACCATCCAAATTCCACCAGAAATCAAAAGAGTTAGTGGGAGGCTAAGAAATTTGTTAAATTGTTTCATCGGGACAAAATTTAATAAAGAGATAGCTTGGTTTTAAGAAACCAAAAATAGAGTATCTATTTACAGATATCAAAGGTATAGAGAGTAAAAATAATATTGTTATCTTCTTCGTTTGGACTAAATTTAACTCCATAAAAATGGCCATCTTTTACACCTAAGAAGCGAAATTTATTGGGCATATCTCTCTGAGCCATTAGGTTACCATCCATATCATATACCTGTATATAGACTACGCCAGGATAGTAACCATCACGACCGGTACGAATTATCATGCCTTCGTCTTCCAAAACTTCTAGTTCTTGATTGCGACCAGCTCTTCCAAAGTCTTTTTCAAGTTTCTCTGGCCAGTCTTCATACCCGAAGGTGAAATCTCGGTTGATAGGCATTTCATAGCCTATGGTGTAAAGCAGGCTATCTGGAGTAGCATATACATATATAAGGGAATCTGGCTCATGGCTAACATAAAGATAACCCGTTGAAAGGTCTATATCATAGTTGAAGTCGTCAAGCCATAAAGCATGTTCCTTATAGTAGGCAGGGAGATGGCCTGACAGATTCTTGCGCTTCATGTCCTTCAAATCCAGCTCACAGAAAATTCTGGCTTCATCTGCTTGGCGCTCGTCTACTTTGTCAAAGGCATGCCACCAGATACTTATAGGCAGTAACCAAGTGGAATCGTTTAGAACCAAAAACTTAACTCCAAAAGCATTTTCGTCAACTATTGAATAGCAAAATGGCGCTGAATAGTCGTTCTTATGTTTCATAGCTTCTCCAATTTCAAGATTGATTCGGCTACGATACGTCACTTTTTTGCTTTTCGGATCGTATAACGTCAATCCATAATCACCATCGAGGGCAACCCACTTGTCAGAATTGAGAAGTGGTTGGAGGTAATCGGCGGCTGGGAGTTCGTCAGGCCCTTGCCCTTTGCCTAAATGGGTGGTTATAGAGTCGCCGGTTAACAACGAGTATTGTATTACCTTGCAATCATAAGTAGTTCTTTAAATTAAAAATATACAATGTTACGCAGCCTGAGAAAATTTG
>JAJBVL010000030.1 GCA_020859845.1 Bacteroidales bacterium | reverse complement strand
TTAATTATTAATTATTTAAACCTTGTTAGGGAAAATTTCTCCGGACAGCAGTGAAATAGAATGTGTAAATTTGCGCTACATAACTGTAGCATCAAGCCGACAATCCCGTCGGCCATGCCCAACAGAATGTGACGACACTATAAAACAACCTAACGATAAAAATATAACTATAAGACGACTATGTCCCATAAAGAGAAGATTTCAAGAATTATTTTAAAGTGTGTAATTCCGCCGACTGATGTCGAGTGGACAGCCAATTACGGCTGAATATATTCGTTTCTGGAAGATCCTCACATTTGTTTTTAATTATTGGAATTAAGCTTGGGGGTTGCCGTGAGGCAACCCCTTTGTGATTCCAAGCATAAAAATGAGGCAGTGCAAAAATTGCATTTGCTCAGCGAATCCCGTAGGGATTTTTCCAAATAGCTATAAATAATACGCCTGCCCAAAAACGGCGCCAAAGGCGCCGTTTCTTTAGGTGGGAAGGTACAACTGGTATTCTTTGGGGCTGAGATTATTTGTCGACGTGGAGCTTGGTGCGCAGGTGGGAGAGCATGTGGCGAGTCATGGCGTCGAGGTCGTATTCGGGTTGCCAGTCCCATTCCTGACGAGCACAAGTGTCGTCGAGCGAATCGGGCCACGAGTCGGCGATGGCTTGGCGCAGTGGATCGAGCTCGTAGCTCATCTTAAACTCGGGGACATACTCCTTGATCTTGGCCGCTATAATCTCGGGATCAAAACTCATCGAGGCGATGTTAAACGAATTGCGATGGATCAATCGCGTGGGGTCGGCCTCCATGATTTCAACAGCAGCTCGCAAAGCGTCGGGCATATACATCATGTCCATAAACGTGCCAGGCTTGATGGGACACTTAAACTCCTCGCCACGCACAGCCGAGTAGTAGATGTCGACGGCATAGTCGGTGGTGCCTCCGCCTGGCAATGTAGTGTAGGAGATGAGTCCTGGGAAACGCACCGAGCGAGTGTCCACACCAAAGCGATGGTAGTAGTAGTCGGAGAGCAGTTCGCCTGTCACCTTTGTCACGCCATAGATGGTGTCGGGGCGCTGGATGGTGTCCTGTGGGGTCTTGACGTGAGGCGTGGAGAGACCAAAAGAGCCGATAGAGCTGGGCGTGAACACCGCGCAGCCCTTCTCGCGAGCCACCTCAAGGACATTAAACAGACCGCCTACACCTATCTTCCATGCCAACTGGGGACGCGCCTCAGCCACGGCCGATAGGAGAGCAGCAAGATTGTAGATTGTGTCAATATGGTAGGTGTCTACTGCACGGGCTATCTGGTCGGCGTTGGTGATGTCGACCTCGGCTGCCGGCCCCGACTGTAGAAGCTCGTCGTGAGGTTCGGCACCCTTGATGTAGCCTGCCACTATGTTGCCTCCGGGATATTCTTTGCGAAGCTTCATCGTTAGCTCCGAACCTATCTGCCCCGTGGCACCGATAATCAGTACGTTTTTCATCTTGTAGACTTCTAAAATTAATAGATTGTAGGGTTAATCAGTAATTTTCGACTGCAAAGTTACTCATAAATGCGGCGAAAATTGTAACTTCGCTCCAAGTTTTAACCATATTTTTTTCTGAAGGTTTAATATCATGTATAAAGAGTTTCAAAAACATCTCGCTAAAGAGTTGACCGACATCAAAGAAGCCGGATTGTATAAGAACGAACGCGTGATCCGCACCCCTCAACGTGCCGACATCGAGGTGGGCGACCAGCGCGACGAAGTGCTCAATTTCTGCGCCAACAACTATCTGGGACTTGCCGACAACAAGCGCCTCGTGGAGGCCGCCAAGAAGGCCATGGACGAGCGTGGCTATGGCATGTCGTCGGTACGCTTCATCTGTGGCACCCAAGATCTCCACAAGGAGCTTGAGCGCGCCATCAGCGACTACTTCCACACCGAGGATACCATCCTCTATGCCGCTTGCTTCGACGCCAACGGTGGCCTCTTCGAGCCACTCTTCACCGAGCAGGATGCCATCATCAGCGACTCGCTCAATCACGCTTCGATCATCGACGGCGTACGTCTCTGCAAGGCCAAGCGGTTTCGCTATGCCAACGCCGATATGGCCGACCTTGAGCGCTGTCTTCAAGAGGCCAAGGACTGCCGCTTCAAGATTATAGCCACCGACGGAGTGTTCTCGATGGACGGCAACGTGGCTCCTATGGACAAGATTTGTGAGCTTGCCGACAAGTATGGCGCGCTGGTGATGGTCGACGAGAGCCATTCGGCAGGCGTGGTAGGCCCTACGGGCCACGGCGTGGCTGAGCAGTTTGACTGCTACGGCAAAATCGACATCTTTACTGGCACCCTCGGCAAAGCCTTTGGAGGCGCCATGGGCGGCTTCACCACAGGCCCTAAGGAGGTGATCGACATGCTGCGTCAACGTTCGCGCCCTTACCTCTTCTCCAACTCAGTGGCTCCCGCCATCGTAGGCGCCAGCCTGGAGATGTTTAAGATGCTCGGCGAGAGCGACGACCTCCATACCAAACTGATGGACAACGTGGCCTACTTCCGCGACAAGATGATAGCAGCCGGCTTTGACATCAAGCCCACCCAAAGCGCCATCTGCGCCGTGATGCTCTACGATGCCAAGCTCTCGCAGGAGTTTGCCGCCGAGATGCAGAAGGAGGGTATTTACGTCACTGGCTTCTACTATCCTGTGGTGCCAAAGGGACAGGCTCGCATCCGTGTGCAGCTTTCAGCAGGCCACGAGCGCGAGCATCTCGACCGCGCCATAGCAGCCTTCATCAAGGTGGGCAAGAAACTCGGTGTGATTAAGTAGTCGCTAATCCCGCCATCCCCCACATCACATTCACTCCTCAATGCCTAATGCGTTGAGGAGTTAATGTTTATATCCTTACATCAAAGCCATACGTTGCGCCCTATCCACCATGCCACAATGGCAATTGCTACTGAATATATGATTGTCGGCGAATTGACTCGCCCATAAAAGCGCGGCCAGCGCTTGCGCCATATCTCCCCGATGGCCAATAGGACAACCAAGGGGAGAGAAGCCACCATAAAAGCATTCATGCGCCAAGCCTCGGCGATATCGCCATGAAGAAGGGCGTGGATGGCACGTTGAGACCCGCAGCCTGGGCAATCCCAGCCAGTGGCTGCCTTGAAAAGGCAACGTGGGTATAAGCCAGATGAAGGCGAAAGAGTAAAGTAGATGGCCCCGACAAGTACCATCAGGACAGCTATCCCTGCCACGACGAGAACGCGCCTTGAAAACCAACTGGATTTTCTCACCCCAGCATCGTAAGACATATACTGAAGGGCAGACCCACCAAGCCAGACACTATAGAAATCATGACCCATAGCTCGGCCAAGGATGAGGCATTGCGTGCACCAGCCACGTCGCCACGGTTGAAACGCGACGTCACCCTACACGAGTTGATCAGGGCTACGATACCCGTAGGCACACAGCAAAGCACCAACACTACAATGCTCCATGCCAGAAAGGTAGGGGGCATAGGCTCCTGGGTGGTCTCGACCACGGGCACAGGAGGCACAGCGCGGTTGATAGGAGGGATGGGTGGCATCGAAGGTTGAGAGGAGTATGAAATGGCCGAAGCCAATTCGGGGAATGATGAAGCGGCCTGCCATTGAGGCATCCCCTGGCGCCATACGGGCGTGTCGGGTGTCAATGGCATGCGACATACCTCGTCGATGGTCAAGGGGCCGAGGCGCACCCCATTAAGCATTATCCAATAATTCACGTTGCAAGAAAATAGTTACATAGGTTTATGCGCTTTAGCAGCTAAAACCACGAGATGGGCTGGTCAAGTATCTCGCTGAGAAGGGGATTGGCGAGGCGGCTTGTGCCGATGCGGAAGAGGTCTTTTTGGAGCCATTCGTCGCCCAACACTTCCTTGACGATGGTGTAGTAGGTAAGAGCGGCGGTCACCGTACTCACCCCTCCCGACACCTTGAGCCCTACCTTGCGACCAGTGGCTTTAAAATACTCTTTAATACATTGTGCCATTACCCATACGGCTTGAGGGGTGGCGCCCGGATATTCCTTGCCGGTAGAGGTCTTGATAAAGTCGGCTCCGCTATAGAGGGCCAGTATGGAAGCGTCGCGTATCTTCTCGGGCGTGACGAGCGCGCCGGTTTCCAAAATGACCTTCATCCGCGCTTCGCGACACGAATGTTTTATCTCCTCTAAATCATCCGACACCTCTTCCCAGTTGCCGGCCAAGAAGTTGCCAAGGTCAATCACGGTGTCGATCTCGTTGGCGCCAGCCTCCACGGCCAAGGCGGTCTCGGCTATCTTTACCTCTGGGAAGGTCTGCGACGAAGGGAAGCCACCTGCCACACAGTCGATAGCCACGCTGGTCACCTCAAGGGTGGAGCGTAGGATGGTGGCAAAGTTGGGGAAGACGCATATAGAGGCTACGCTTGGCAGCTCTCCATACTCCTCCTCAAAGTCGTTGACGCGCTCGGCCAGTCGCTCTATCTTCTCGGGGGTGTCGGTGGGGGAGAGCGACGTGAGGTCGAGGCAGCTCCAGATGGTAGTGAGAGCCTCGCGAGTGTGGTTGGCTTGACGATGGTCAGCTATTAGTTTCTCTACAGCGGCGGTGATTTTGGCCTCGTTGGTCTCTACGCTGCTGTGGCGGACGGTGTCGTGGTAGCGGTCGGGCATGATGTTTAAGTCAAGAGTCAAAAGTCAAGAGTCAAAAGTCAAGAGTCAAGAGTCAAAAGTCAAGAGTCAAGAGTCAAGATGGGGAGCGGAAGCGCTCTTTATCTCTAATGTTTTTCTTCTCGAGATTGTTCAAGAAGGCGGTGGTAAGGTCGATGCCTGTCTGGTTGGCAATGGCAGCGACTACCCATACCACGTCGGCCAGCTCGTCGGCCAGGCGAAAGTGCTCGTCCTGTGGCTTGGCCACTTGATCGCCATAGCGCCGGGCCATGACACGAGCCACCTCCCCCACCTCCTCCGTGAGGACAGCCATGTTGGTGAGCGGCGAGAAGTAGCCTCCGCCAGTGGTGGTAATCCAGCGGTCAACCTCGGCTTGCAGCTGAGCAAGAGAAATATCTTTGTCATTCATTAGTGCAAAATTACAATAAAGAGCAATAAAAGTGGTCGAGATATTTGGTTTTTTGCCATTATTAAGTTAATTTAGCCGCTGAAAAATCTTTACTTTCTCTCCAAGCCCCTCAGAGGGGTGCGAACCTTTCCACGCCGAAAGCGTTAAGAGTAAAGAATCAAAACAAACAAAATAATTCCAGAGTATTAACCCTAAAAACAACAACGACACAAGCATGAAACCATTACACATCGTTCTGGCAGTGATCAGCGGCGCCATCGCAGGTGCTACCGTAGGTCTTCTTTTTGCTCCCGAAAAGGGCGAAACCACACGCGACGAGATCGTGAAGTATCTCAAAGAGAAGGGCATCAAGCTTCGTCGCAATAAGATCGAGGAGCTGGCCGACGAAATCGCCGAGGAGATCGAGAAGAAATAACCCCGTGGATGTAAATCTTCCCACAACCCCCCAACTAACGACACACTGATGAACAACGTTAACATCCTCTATGCTTTTATTGGTGGAGCTATCGTAGGCGCCGCCACAGCTCTTCTTCTTGCCCCCGAAAAGGGTGAAGACATACGTCGCCGTATCAAGCAATGTCTACAGCGCAAGGGCATCATCTGCACCGACGATGAGATAGATGCTTTGGTGGAGCAACTCACCACCGAGATCGACGACTAATCGCTACGAGCATCTCACATTAACCTATCAGTCACGGGTCGGCCTAAAAGAGCGCGACCCGTGGCAGTTTTTTCAACTATTTACCGACACCGATGGCCGACAACAATACCAATACTACAGCTACGACCAATCTTACCGACACGCTCAACGTGTTGTGGTCGCGCATCAAAAATTATTTGACGCTCAATGTGGAGTATGCCAAGCTGACAGCTGCCGAGAAGCTCACGCGCTTTCTTACTGTGGCCACCGTGGCTCTGTCGCTCTTGCTATTAGGGACAGTATTGTTTTTCTTCTTGTCGCTGGCTATCGTTGAGTGGATAGCCACCGCGCTCCCTATAGGCTGGGCATATGCTATTATGGGCGGTGTCTACTTAGTGATAATCCTCATAGTGGTATTCTTCCGCAAAGCTCTCATCGCCGATCCCATTGCGCGCTTTATCTCGCGCCTCTTCTTCACATAAATCCCTCCATCTACACCTCATCCATTCACCCCTCTAAGCTTTATGTCACCACTAAAACATCAGAAAGCCGTAGTGGCGCGCGAAGACCCCAAGTGGCGCGGATATACGCTCGACGAACTTCGTTACCAACAGGCCTACGCCTTGGCCCGAATAGAGATTGAAAAGGACCGCCTGCGCAGCATGACGCGTTCCTTGACCGCCAACTATAATCGAGTGAGCCATGACACGTTGTTGGGACGCATCCTCAACAATTTCTCTTACCTTGACTATGGCTTTTTGGCCTTCCGCCTGGTGAGAAACGTGTGGCGACTCTTCCATCGCCGCCGTAAATAAGCCATAAGCAGACAGATGAACGACTACGTAGAGGTGCGCATCACAGCCTCCCCATGCCAAGAATTTATTACCGATCTGTTGGCACAAATGCTTGCAGATGCTGGATATGAGAGCTTCGTCGCTGATGAGGAAGGCTTGACGGCTTATATCCCATCGGGACTTTATGATGAGGAAGTCCTTAAAAGCCTGCTGGACCAATTTCCACTGGAGGTGTCCACCACTTTTAGCGCCACTACTATCGAAGGACGCGACTGGAATGCCGAGTGGGAACGCCATTATTTTCAGCCCATATTGATAGGAGGAGAGGTGGCTATCCACAGCTCGTTTCACACCGATATTCCTCCAGCTCGCTACGATATAGTGATCGACCCAAAGATGGCTTTCGGCACAGGCCACCATGCCACCACCTCGCTAATGGTCGAGGGGCTGCTCTCACTGCCATTGGAGGGTGCCAGCGTGATAGATATGGGCACCGGCACGGGCATTCTTGCTCTGGTGGCTGCTATGAGAGGAGCCTCAAAGGTGGTGGGCATAGAGATTGACCCAGGGGCTTACCAAAACGCTTGTGGAAACGTGGCTATCAATCATCATCAGGAAATAGAGCTCTACAATGGCGATGCAGGCCTCCTGCAGGAGCTCCGCGACTATGATGTGTTGCTGGCCAACATCAACCGCAACATCATCACCGCTGATATCGCGGCTTATGGCGCTGCTCTCCGTCGTGGAGGCACTATGCTGCTGAGCGGCTTTTATACTGAGGATGTAGATATCGTGGCCTCAGCCGCTGCCAAGGAGGGCCTTGTCTTCGAGACCATGACCCAACGCGACAACTGGGCTTGCCTCCGCCTAAAAAAAGAATAGACAAATCCCAGCCTACGACAAACATATTAGCATTTAAGAGCGTTTAAAAAGATAGTTTAACAATCCCCGTTTTACTATCTTTTTTCTGTATTTATACACCAACTATTTATTCACCCAACTACTTCCAAACTCTATTTACTAACTCTTAATTGCTAGAACGATATGAGCGCCGCGTTTCACACCCCCTCAGATTCACGCCTGATATTTTCTCGCTGGTGGATCGTGGCCATTGCCATTGTCTTCATCTATGGTATGGCAACCCTCATTACTATCACATGTAAGGCCTATGGCGACAAACCGCCAGTGCCTGCCACGGTAATCAACCCCAACGGCGAAGTGCTCTTCACGGGCGACGATGTGCGCGCCGGTCAGGAGATTTTCCTGCGCTATGGCCTTATGGACAACGGCTCTGTGTGGGGTCATGGTGCCTATCTGGGCCCCGACTTCTCGGCTGCTTATCTTCATACATTGGCCGAAATAGGCCACGCACTTTATCCTGAGGCTACCAACGAGGAACTGGGCGCCTACTGTAAAGTGAATCGCTACGACCCCGAGGCCGACCAACTCGTCATGACTTCTATAGAAGAGATTGCTTACAGGCAAGCACCACAACAATGGGCCGACTACTTTAGCTCTCCTACCAAGAATGGTGGCTTGCAAGCCAACCTTATTTCCGACCCCGAGGAACTGCGACAGCTGTCGGCTTTCTTTGCTTGGAGCGCTTGGTGTACGATTGCCACCCGCCCAGGATGTGACTACTCCTACACCAACAATTTCCCTTACGAGCCTGCCCTCAACAACACCCCCACCAGCGATGCTCTCGTATGGAGCGCTGCCAGCCTTCTCTTCTTGCTCGTGGGTATTGGTGCTTGTATGGCTTTCAACGGCGCATACAAGGGTGCCGATTGGGCAGCAGTGGTGCCTCCTGAAAATATGGCTGTACCCGATGGCGGCAACTTCCCTCAGATTGCTGCATTGGTGAAGTTTACGGTAGTAGTAGGGCTGTTGTTCTTCACCCAGACACTCGTGGGTGGTGGCGTGGCTCATTACCGCGCCGATCCGGGCACGTTCTACGGCCTCGACCTTACAGTCATCTTCCCCAGCTCGTTGCTACGCACGTGGCACCTCCAGCTTGCCATCTTCTGGATAGCTACTGGCTTTGTAGTGGGCGGTCTTATCATCTCGCGTATCCTTGGCGGCAAGCAATGGCGTGCTGGGCGAGTGTTGACCAATCTGCTCTTCTGCGCGTTTGCCGTGGTCATCTTTGGTTCGCTCCTCAGCGAGTGGGCAGGCCTCTTTGGATGGTGGGACGACGCCACCTTCTGGCTTGGTAGCCAAGGTTGGGAATATCTGGAGCTTGGCCGCGCTTGGCAGCTGCTGATGATTGTAGGCTTCTTGCTCTGGGCATTTATAGTCATTAAGAACACTATCCCTGCTATCAAGCAGCCGGGCACTAAGCCTCTGGCATGGGTGTTCTTGATTGCTGCCATAGCTATCCCCGTATTCTATCTCCCTGCTATATTCTACGATGGCTCTACCAACTTCACGGTGGTCGACACCTGGCGCTTCTGGGTGATTCACCTCTGGGTGGAAGGTTTCTTTGAGATGTTTGCCACGGTGATGGTGGCCCTGGTCTTTGTAGAGCTGGGCTTCGTGAGCCGTCCCAAGGCGCTCCGCATCATCTTCCTCGACACTATCCTTACTTTTATGGGTGGCATCATCGGCACTGGTCACCACTGGTACTTCGAAGGCCAGACGATGTTTAATCTCTCCCTTTCCTCTTGCTTCTCAGCGCTGGAGGTAGTGCCTCTGATACTTCTCGCTCTGGAGGCAGCCTCGTTTGTGCGCACCTCTCGCGAAGGTGGTCTGAAGGGAATGGCTCAGCAACACAAGTGGACCTTCAACTATTTTATGGCCGTGGGCTTCTGGAACTTCTTGGGCGCTGGCGTGTTTGGCTTCCTCATCAATATGCCTATTGTAAGCTACTTTGAGATAGGCACTACGCTTACCCCCAATCACGGACATACCGCCATGTTTGGTGTCTTTGGCTTCCTGGCTCTCGGTCTCTGTGTCTACACTCTGCGCAAAAACTGCTCCAACGAGATGTGGGCTCGCATCACCCCTTGGCTCAAATGCTCTTTCTGGGGGCTCAACATTGGCCTTATGTTGATGGTGGTGCTCAGTCTGCTCCCAGGCGGCTTCATGCAGGTGTGGGATGCCGTCCACAATGGCTACTGGCACGCTCGTAGCATCGACTTCACCACCTCTACGGCCATGTCGACCGTCGGCTGGATGCGTATGCCGGGCGATGTGATTTTCATCCTCTTTGGCGCCCTGCCTTTCTTCGTTGCTGCTTGCAAGGTGTGGTGGCTCAAGTTTGTGAAGGATCGCCACTAATGGGGGTTTTGAGGTTTGCAGAAAAATGTCTATCTTTGTGGGCATAATGCTTTAACCTCAATCCCTAAACCAAAATGAAACTCAAAACTTATCTTCTTGGCATTGCTGCGTCGTTGGCGTTGATAGCTACTATCGCGCCAGCGACGAGCGCTGCTGATCGCTGGGGTGGACCCACAGAGCGTTCGCTGGTGTTCAATCGTGGAGACTTTGGCTCTAAGTACTACCGTATCCCTGCTATTACAGTAGCTGCCGATGGCGCTATTATAGCTGTGGCCGACAAGCGTATAGAGACCATCAACGACCTCCCCAATCCTATCGACATCGTAGTGCGCCGCTCCACCGACAATGGGCGCACTTGGAGCGATTATATTGTGGCTGCTGAGCACGACAGCATCGAAGGTGGTGCTGGTGGTTATGGCGACGCTGCCCTCGTAATGGATCGCAACACGGGCGACCTCCTCATCATCTGCAGCCATGGCAACGGCCTCTGGCAAGACTCTCCTGCCCACATCAGTGTGATCCGCAGTAAGGACAACGGCTTGACCTGGCTCCCCGCCGTAGATATCAATCCCCAGATATTGACTACCGACCCCGATGGCGAGCAGCCTATCAAGTGTATCAGCGCTTTTGCTTCGTCGGGCGGCGCTCTCCAGTTGGCCGATGGCCGCTTGATGTTTGTCCTTGTAGTGCGCCAGAAGGACGTTGATGGCTTTAGCTGCTATGCTATCTATAGCGATGATGGCGGCGAGACGTGGCAGGTGTCAAAGAATCCCGGCACTTACAATGGCGACGAGAGCAAGGTGGTGGAGCTCGCTGATGGCACAGTGCTTATGAGCATCCGCAACCGTTTCAAAGGCAAACGCATCTTCTCCGTTTCCCACGACCGTGGCGAGACGTGGAGCGAACCCTACGAGGTGGAGGACATTATCGACCCAGCATGCAATGGCGACATTGTGCGCTACACCCATGGTGGTCGCGACCTGTTGCTGCAGTCGCTCCCCGGTTCGCCTAACAAGCGCGTAGACGTCACTATCTATGCAAGCGAGGATGGTGGCAAGACGTGGCCCTACAGCAAGGTGGTGATCCCCGGCTATTCGGCTTATTCGGCCTTGACAGTGCTCCCCGATGGTCGTGTGGCTATCCTCACCGAGGAGGCTATGGAGGGCGTTACCGACGAAAATGGCTATCGCATCTGGTTTACCAGCATGCCTGTCGAATACATTTTGGGCGAAGCCGCCGAGTAATGGACTATTATCGTCGTATACTCGAAGAGCTGGAGCAGAAGGCCTGCCTTCGCACTATCCCCGCTTCTGAGCCCTGCGAGATCGTCGATTTCTCATCCAACGATTATTTAGGCCTGGCAGCTCGTAGCGAGCTGCTGGGCCTCTTTGTTGATGAGAAGCGCCAGCATGGACAGTTGCCTCCAATGACATCATCGGCTTCCCGTCTGTTGGCTGCTCATCAAGAGGAGTATGAAGCCTTGGAAAGCTTTCTCCGCACCCTCTATGGGCGGGATGCCCTCCTCTTCAATAGTGGATATCATGCCAATACTGGGCTTATCAGCGCTTTGTGTCATCCAAAGACCCTTATTCTTGCCGACCGCTTGGTCCACGCCAGCATCATAGATGGCATCAAGCTCTCGGGAGCCGACTTCGCGCGCTTTCGCCATGGCGACTATGCTCATCTCCAGACGATGCTCGAGCGCCGCAGCAAGGACTATCAGCGTGTGTGGATTGTAGTAGAGTCGGTCTATAGCATGGATGGCGACAGCGCGGATATTGACAGGCTTGTAGAACTTAAGCGAAGCGTGGACAATGCCTCGCTCTACGTAGATGAGGCCCATGCTATTGGTGTGTGTGGCCCTCGAGGATTAGGGCTCTGCAAGGCCAGCAGTGGATTTGGGGATGTGGATGTGGTGGTGGGCACCTTTGGCAAAGCTTTGGCCTCGATGGGTGCTTTTGCCATCATGAGCGAGGAGCTACGCTCCTTTGCCATCAATCGCAGCCGTAGCTTCATCTTCTCCACGGCGTTGCCTCCGGCTTGCTGTGCATGGTCGAGATTTATGCTCGAGAGAGCCGTAGCGGCCGATGATGAGCGTAGCCATTTACGGCGCCTCGCTTCGCGTCTTTATGAAGGACTTCGCTCCTTAAGGACCTTAGAAGGTGATCGCTCAGCAGGAACTGAAGGAGTAGAAAGTCATATTCAGCCCTATATCATTGGTGATGCTGCTCTTACCGTCGACCTTTCTCGGCGGTTAATGGAGCGGGGGCTAAAAGTGTTGCCTATACGTGTGCCCACAGTCCCTCCAGGCACAGAGCGCCTACGCATCAGCCTCAGCGCTGCCATGAGGGAGGCCGATGTGGAGCGTCTGGTGGAGAGCCTTAGTGAGCTTCGAGCCAATTGAGGCCTTGTCCTGAGGATACCTCTAAGGGGACGAGGCCCTTGTAGGCATTGCTCATCTCGGTGGTCACGAGTTTGTCCAGCTCGGGGAGCTCCTCAGGGACAACGTTGAAGATCAACTCGTCATGGACCTGCATTATCATCCTTGAGCGCATGTGAAGATCCTCCATGCGGCGAAATATTCTGACCATGGCCACCTTGATGATGTCGGCTGCCGAGCCCTGTATAGGAGCATTGACGGCGTTGCGTTCGGCATAGCCTCTCACCACCGAGTTGTGGCTATTGATATCGGGAAGCATACGCTTGCGCCCCATGATCGTGGAGACGTAGCCCTGCTCGCGAGCCTTAGCAATGCTTTGGTCTATGTAGTCGCGGATATGGGGATAGGTGGCAAAGTAGCCATCGATGAGCATCTTGGCTTCTGAGCGCGGTATTCTCAGTCGCTCAGCGAGGCCAAAGGCCGAGATACCGTAGATGATGCCGAAATTGGCCGTCTTGGCGCGGCGTCGCTGTTCGGGAGTGACGCTTTCGAGTGGCTCGTGGTAGATTTTTGACGCCGTTGACTGATGGATGTCGGCTCCCGATAGGAAGGCCTCTACCATATCCTTGTCGGCGCTGATATCGGCTATCAGTCGCAGCTCTATCTGCGAATAGTCGGCGCTCATAAATATGTCGCCTGGGTCGGCGATAAAGGCTCGGCGTATCTCGCGACCATCCTCAGTGCGGATGGGGATATTCTGTAGGTTGGGGTTGGTAGAGGATATACGTCCTGTGGCTGTGACGGTCTGATTGTAGGATGTGTGAACTTTGCCTGTTCGAGGATTGATAAGTGTTGGCAGCGTGTCGATATACGTAGCCAATAGCTTCTTCAACCCGCGATACTGGAGGATGAGGTCTACTATGGGATGCTTGTCGCGTAGCTTCTCAAGGATTTCTTCGGTAGTGGAGTAAGATCCTTTCTTTGTCTTCTTTGCCTTATCGTCAATCTTGAGCTTGTCAAAAAGGATTTCGCCCACCTTCATTGGTGAGCCGATGTTGAAGGGCTCCCCGGCCAAAGCTGTGATTTTCTCTTCGAGTGCGCGCAGGCGGGCTGTATACTCCACGCTGAGACGCTGTAGCTCGGCCACATCTATTCTCACGCCTGTCCATTCCATCTCGGCCAATACGCGTATCAATGGCAGTTCAACCTCTTCCATCAGTTTGGTCAACTGCCCTTTGAGAAGGGCATCCTTAAGATGAGGATACAGTCGTAGAGCCAAGACAGCTCGTTCGCAGAAGGTAAGGGTAGCATCGGTGAGGGTCATCACTTGTCCTTTCTTGGAGGCTGGTTTGCGAGCATCGCTGTTGCTCTCCATCACCTCGTAGTGTAGCATCGAGGGAGCCAGCGCTGCCAGGGTGTGTTTCATCTCCGGCTCCAGTAGGTAGTGAGCCACTGACGTATCATAATACGGGGCAGAGATTAAGATACCATCATTCTTCAGCAGCAGATAGTCGCGCTTCACGTCGTGGCTTATCAATAGGGCTTTGGAAGTGAAGAGCGGCTCCATTACTGACAACACCTCGCGGCGCGCAGCGCTGTCATTGTCAAGCGCTACATAGAAGGCTTGATGGTCGTCGACCGCTATGGCAAGGCCTTGTAGACGTGCTGTCATGGCGTCGTCGCCACTGCCATATACTGCCAGCCCCACACGTGGCTTCTGTGCTGCTTGCTCTACCATGCGCCCCACTTCTATTGGCGTGGCGATACGCGTGAACTTTTCACTATTGGCGTCATAGCTTACCATCGGTCCGGTGTTGGCTCCGGTTTCATTATCTTCTGGAGGTAAGTCGAAGAGCGAACCCATCACAGGCTGAGCCGTAGGAGAGGGTTGAGTTGCCGCTGTCCCACCAGAGCTCCCGCCCAAGCGATTGATAAAGGAGCGAAATTCCAGCTCGCGATAGACCTCTATCAGTTTGTCGACATCCTCGGGCTTCCGGCGAAGGCTCTCTATCTCCAGGTCGGGGAGCGGCACGTCGGTGTTGATCGTAGCCAGTTCCTTTGAGAGGAGTATATCCTTGGCGTGGGTCTCAATTTTGGTCTTCAAGGCTCCCTTGAGTTTGTCGATGTTGGCCAGAAGGTTTTCTACTGAGCCAAAGTCTGCTATGAGTTTCTGGGCTGTCTTCTCGCCTACGCCTGGGCAGCCAGGGATATTGTCGATCTTGTCGCCTTCGAGAGCCAGCAGGTCGATAATCTGATGGGGCGAGGATATGCCGTAGCGCTCGCATATTTGTTGTGGGCCACGTATCTCAAAGCCCTCTCCGCGTATCGACGGACGATACATCAACACTCGGTCGGTCACCAACTGGCCATAGTCCTTGTCGGGGGTCATCATATAGGTGAGAAATTCTTCACGCTCCGCGCGCCGAGAGAGGGTGCCTATCACATCGTCGGCCTCGTAGCCCGGACGCTCTATCACGGGAATGTTGTAGGCTTCGAGGATACGCTTCACATAGGGGAGGGCAATGGTGATAGGCTCGGGTTGCTTCTCGCGATTGCTCTTATACTCGGTGAAGAGAGTGTGGCGAAAGGTCTCGCCGCGAGGGTCAAAGCAAGCTGCAATATGCGAAGGGTCTTCTTTACGCAGGATCTCGGTCAGAGTGTTGCAAAAGCCAAACACTGCTGAGGTGTCCATGCCTTTCGACGTGCGCCGTGGGGTGCGGATTAAGGCAAAGTAGGCTCGATAGATGAGAGCATATGCGTCGAGCAAGAAAAGGCTATTTTCGGTCATGATGGTGGGAGGGGGTAAAGTGGGGGTAAAGTGTATGAGGGGATAGTGTCAGTAGAGGGCCGGAGAAAGAATTTATTTGAGAGGCTCAGCGGCTATGGCTGGGGCTTCCTCGGGAGGTAGACTATAAGGACGAGGCAATGGAGTAGGTGGCCTTGTAGTCTGTCGTCTTAGAAATGTAGCGTTGAGCAGGCGCTCTATCTCGGCCAAAGTGGAGGGCGCTTGATCGGGGGCAAGTTGACATTCCCAGACGGTGATGACGTCCCATCCGAGGGCCTGCAGTCGCTGGCGATTGAGTTCATCGCGCTGGCGATTGCGCTCTATCTTCTGTCGCCAGAAGGGATTGTCGGGGATGCGAGAGTGAGGCTCATGGCCATGCCAGAAACATCCGTTGACAAAAATCACCGTGTGATAGCGGCGCAGGACTATGTCAGGCCTCCCCGGCAGACGGCTCACATTCTTGCGAAAACGGTAGCCGCGCGCAAAGAGATAGCGGCGCACGAGGCGCTCTGGCTTCGTGTCGCGGCTACGTATGCGCGCCATGAGGGCGCTACGGGCTGTTGGCGATAAAGTGTCCATACGGATATAAAACAAATCCTTTTGACAAATATACATCATTTTGTGGAGCTTTTTTAGTAATTTTGCCGAAAATCCTCTTCTTGACTTATCAACACTCGCTTATTAGTTGTGTCATACCCTCCTAAAAGTTTGCTTTATGGATCAATATAAACAGATAGCCGAGCGCCTTAAGGGGCTTCGCGAGGCTTTAGACCTCACCACCGAAGAGATGGCCGCTACATGCCACCTCCCTGAGGAAAAGTATCTTATCTACGAAAGCGGTCTGGAAGATATCCCAGTCAGCTTGCTGCAAAATATTGCTCATACCCATGGAGTGGAGCTTCCGGCTCTCCTCTTTGGCAGCGAACCTCGCATGAGCACATATTTTGTCACGCGCAAGGGCCGCGGAGTGTCGATAGAGCGCGTGAAGGCTTACAAGTATCAGTCGCTCGCTGCGGGCTTTACCGGCCGCAAGGCCGACCCCTTTATCGTCACCGTCCACCCCAAGCCAGAGTCGGAGCCTCTCTTTCTCAACTCTCATGCAGGACAAGAATTCAACATGGTGCTTGAAGGGCGCCTGCTGCTGCAGGTCAATGGCAAGGATCTCATCCTTGAGGAAGGCGACAGCATTTATTTCAATTCTGAGTTGCCCCATGGCTCGCGAGCACTTGATGGCAAGGAAGTGAAGTTCTTAGCCATCATATTTTAACCCCCATCCCCTTTTTTTACTTGACGTCACAATGGTAGAACGCTTTCTCAAACAGACATCATTCACCTCACAAGAAGACTTTATACGCAATTTTGAGCTGCGTATCCCCGACAACTTCAATTTTGGCTACGATGTAGTAGATGCATGGGCAGCCACCGACCCTGATAAATTGGCCCTCCTCTGGACCGACGACCATGGCCATCGTCGTGATTTTACTTTTGGCGAGCTTAAGGAACTCACCGACAAGACAGCGGCTTACTTCTCTTCATTAGGCATAGGCCGTGGCGACATGGTGATGCTCATCCTTAAACGCCGCTTCGAGTTTTGGCTTTCAATCATAGCCTTGCATAAGCTGGGGGCGGTAGTGATACCGGCTACTCATCTCTTGACCAAGAAGGATATAGTGTATCGCGCCAATGCCGCCACCATAAAAGCCATAGTGTGTGTCGGCGATGAGATAGTGACAGGCCACGTCAGCGCAGCTCTACCTGAGTCGCCGAGCGTGGAGAAGGTAATTTCTGTGGGTCCTCTGGTTCCTGAGGGATATGAGGATTTCCATAAGGGACTGGACAACGCAGGGCCTTGGGTGCGTCCTGAGCATGTCAACTCCAACGACGACATTTCGCTGATGTATTTCACCTCTGGCACCACCGGTCAGCCCAAAATGGTGGCTCACGACTTCACATATCCTCTGGGGCATATTACCACTGGCTCTTTCTGGCACAATCTTCACCCCGGTAGTCTCCACCTGACAATTGCCGACACGGGGTGGGGCAAGGCCGTGTGGGGCAAGCTTTACGGTCAATGGATAGCCGGCGCCACGGTGTTTGTATACGAACATGAGAAGTTTACCCCGGCCAACATGCTCCAGATGATACAAGACTATAAGATCACCTCGCTGTGTGCTCCCCCCACTATCTTCCGCTTCCTTATCCGTGAGGACCTGACGAAGTATGATCTGTCGTCGCTCCAATACTGTACGATAGCTGGCGAAGCTCTCAACCCTGCAGTCTACGACACATTCTTGAAGTTAACTGGCATCAAGCTCATGGAAGGCTTTGGTCAGACCGAGACCACTCTCACCCTTGCCACCTTCCCTTGGATGGAGCCTAAGGCTGGCTCGATGGGTATGCCCAATCCTCAATATGATGTAGACCTCCTGCGCCCCGATGGCTCGCGCGCTGAGGATGGAGAGCAGGGGCAGATCGTGGTGCGCACCACCCCCGGCAAGAAGACCATAGGCCTCTTCAAGGAGTATTATCGCGACCCTGAGTTGACTCGTGAGGCTTGGCACGACGATGTGTATTATACAGGCGATGTGGCTTGGCGCGACCAAGACGGCTACTATTGGTTTGTGGGCCGTGCCGACGACGTCATCAAGAGCTCGGGCTATCGTATAGGCCCGTTTGAAGTGGAAAGCGCTCTGATGACCCACCCAGCTGTAGTGGAGTGTGCCATCACAGGCGTCCCCGACGAAATCCGTGGCCAAGTGGTGAAAGCTACCATCGTTCTTGCCCGCGATTTTCGCGATCGCGAGCCCGAAGCCCTTATCAAAGAGCTTCAGGACCACGTCAAGCGAGTGACGGCTCCATATAAATATCCACGCGTTATTGAGTTTGTCGATGAACTGCCAAAAACGATAAGTGGCAAGATTCGTCGAGTAGAAATACGTGACCGCGACCATAAATGAAAAAAATGTGGTGGATATTTCGTGACATACCACAGAATTTGTAATTTTGTAGCTTACTTTGTAGACGCGTATGTCAACACTCAAGGATATCCAGCATACCATCGCTCCCGAGCTACAACAGCTCCATGACCGTATCGCCACAGCCTTGAGCTCATCAAACTCCTTGATGACTCAGGTTGTGACGACCTATCTATCCTCTAAAGGAAAACTCATCCGACCGATATTAGTGATTCTAACGGCCAAGCTCTTGGGCAAGATGAACGACAATGTCATCTTGGCTGCTGCTGCCGTGGAGATGCTCCACAACGCCTCGCTCATCCACGATGATGTAGTGGACGAAAGCGATAAGCGCCGCAACAGGCCTACGATCAATAGCTTGTGGGATAATCATATAGCTGTGTTGGTGGGCGACTTTTTTGTCTCCAGCGCTCTTCAGCAGGCATTGGCTACTGGCGACATCCGAATCGTGGGGTCGCTGGCGCGTCTGGGACGTCTGCTATCGCTGGGCGAAGTGGATCAGCTCTATAGCGCTCAAAATCATATCCTCGATGAGAAAGCCTATTTTGAGATTATAAGCCGTAAGACTGCTTCGCTCTTTGTGTCGTGTGTCGAGATGGGGTCGTATGCCGTAGGGGTCGATGACTATCGCTTGGAGTCGATGCGCCATTTTGCCGAGCTCTTGGGACTCTGCTTCCAGATTAAGGACGACATCTTTGATTATTATAGCGACGACAAGATAGGCAAGCCCACAGGCAACGACTTGCGCGAGGGCAAGGTGACCCTGCCGCTCCTCTATGCCCTCAATCAGCGTCATCATCCTCGTAGCGCCGAGATGAGAGCCTTGATTGAGAAGGAAGTATTGACATCTGAGGATATCTCCAGCCTCATAGAGTATGCCAAGGAGGCAGGAGGCATTGACTATGCCTATCAGACCATGGAGAGGCTCTCACAAGAAGCCTCCCACGACCTGGATGCTTTTGACAACCAGCAGGAGCGGGAGACTTTCCGTAGACTATTCGACTATATAATTACTCGCGAGGCTTAGCTTCAGCGATACTCACTACCGTAGAAACAAAGGAGCCATCGGCCAGCATAGTTTCCACTATGGCCGTTGGCTCTATTTGTGTGATAGAGGTAATGGCTTGGTTGTTGATGCGTGTGATAGAGTAGCCTCGGCGTAGGGTGGCCTCAGGCGAAAGCAAGACTATCATCTCTTCTATCGCTGCCAGACGTTGTTGGCGTTTATCCATAATATTGGCTATGGCTTGCTTGGTGTCTTTTAAGGAGGTGTCGAGAGTGCCATTAGCTTTCTCCAGCCGATGAGCAGTGGCCAAAGGGAGAGCTGACCCCAGACGGTCAAGATGGCTTAGAGCCGGTCGCAGCTTTTTCTCTCTGAGGGAGGTGAGCTGGAGCAAAGCCGTATTGAGCACCTTGTAACGCTGCTGGAGTAGCGAAGAGGCCGTTGTTGGGAGATTGCCTTCGATGTAGGCAAGCTGAGTGAGAGCGCCATTGAGTTTGTCGCGCACCTCCCTTGATATGTCTACTCCATATTGTCGTATAGTGGCCAGGAGTTCAGCTCCACGATTTATGAGCCATTCGGCGGCTGCCGTAGGTGTCTTGACACGCATGTTGGCCACATAGTCGAGCACAGTGATGTCGCGTTCGTGGCCTATGCCCACTACTACTGGGATAGGAAATTGGGCAATGTTTGCTGCCAACTCATAGGAGTCGAATGACACTAAGTCGCTTGTGGCTCCGCCTCCGCGTATTATCACTACGGCGTCCCAACAGTCGTCGGCGGCTATCTGGTCGAGGGCATTGATTACCGAGGCTACAGTATTGTCGCCTTGCATAGTGGCTTGGAAGAGGCGGGTAGTGAAGCGCAGATGGTGGGGATTGCTATAGAGCTGGTGGATGAAGTCGCCGTAGCCAGCTGCTCCTTGCGCCGAGATGATGGCGATATTGGATGGCATCAATGGCCAGGGGAGGGTGCGGTTGCTGTCGAGTATTCCTTCGCGTTCGAGTCGCTGGAGTATTTCGCGGCGCCGACGCTCCACGCTGCCTATCGTAAACTCGGGATTGATGGCCGAGATGATAAACGATATACCAAAGCTGGCGTGGTAGTTGACCGAGCCTCTCACCATTACCGAGAGTCCCGTGGCAAATTGCTGTCCGGTGGCCACATAAAATTCTTGACGCAAGCGAGCAGCATTGCTTCCCCACATTATACCCTTAATACGCGCCTTTATACTCCCGTCATTGGGCGATTTCTCCAAGAGCTCCATGTAGTAATGGCCTCCACTGGTGCGCAGGTCGCTAAGTTCGGCCGTTACCCATACTTCGCGTAGCTCTGCCACGTTGAGGAGTCGCTGTATACTCTTGTTGAGTTCGGTGAGAGTGAATGCTCTGGGGGCTGCGTCGAGCCCTGGGATAGAGTAAGCCATGCCCCTTATTATTTGGATGAGAAGGCTTTGCCTGTCCAGCGGTAGGTAAGCACGGGAGAGATATAGCTTCCCACTATTGAATAGACGTCATCGCCAAGGAAAGCACTGGTATTGTTGGTGAGGGTCAACACCTGCTGCGAGGGATCGTAGGTATACTTTACTAGCATGAAGGGGACAATACCCTCCACCTCATCGCGATGGCTACGCCCATCCGTAGTGAGCCATTCCAGAAGTGTGGGCGCTTTCCAAGCGCGAGCCGTAAGGTCGGTCTCCCAGTCGTCGCTGTAGAGAGCCAGCGAGCTGTCGGCCACGGGGGTAGCCACAGTGGTTATCACAGCGATAATAGTGTCTTTGCCGGCCGGGAGGATTGCCAGTTGGCAAGTGGTGGCTTCCGTGAGCTCGATAATCATATTGTCGTCGTTGAGAGTCGTGATGCGGCTCTTGCCTTGAAGGTTGTTGGTAGAGGCCGTGGTGGAGCCACTGTTGAAGTAGTCCATCATGTCAAGACGAGTGTTGAGGTCGAGCAGGGGGAATATTTGTTGAGGCGCAGAGGCAAAGGCCTCAGAGGCTGTGAGCCCCTGAGCGCCTATTGTAGCAGTGCCCCACCATCCTGCTGTCAGGATGGCGAAAAGAGCAGATAGTAAGCGGTAGTGTGATGTCATGGGTTTTTGGAGTTGTTGTAGTTGTTGGCGTTGTTGAGATGGGGGGGTGATTATTTTTTTGATTTCTTTTGCTTGTTGCGGAAATAGTCGGCCGTGGTCTCCGGCTCAAATTCGTTGTCGCGATTCTTGCGCTGGGAGGCGCGGGCATAGTTCTTGTCGGGGTCGGCAATCTCGCAGTAGAGGCGCTTGCCCATAAACTCAGCCCCTTTCAAGCCCTCCACTACGCGATGAGCATCGGCTTTTGGCACATCGAATAGCGAATAGCTGGGCATCAAGTCGATTCGGCCCACGTCGACGCGTTTGCCCACCACGCAATGGTTGAGCAGGTCGATAAGGTTGCCAGCGTAGAATCCTTGGCTTTTGCCAGCGCTGACGTAGATTCGAGCCATGCCTTTGCCAGCGGTGCGGCGATCTTTCTCCTTTTCGTTGCGAGGTTTCTCGCCGCGTTCAGGTTTCTCTTTGCGTGGCTTCTCGTCGATAAAGTCGATATTTGGAGCGTCGCGATAGTATTCGAGCAGACGGTTAAACTCGAGAGCCAACACTCTCTTGAGCAAGTCTTCCTGGGAGAGCCAGTCGAGCTTGCGGCTTACGCCCGGGAGATACTTGTTGATTTCCGTATCGTCCACCTTTGCCTTTTCGATGCGGTCGGCAAAGTTGTAGAGGCGTTTCTCAATAATGTGTTGGGGCGTGGGCACATCCTTGCGCTCGAAGGTTTTGCCTATCTTCTTCTCTATCTCGCGCAGCTTGCCTTTCTCTCGCGAGTGGATGATGGCCACTGATACGCCTGTCTTGCCTGCGCGCCCTGTACGGCCCGAGCGGTGGGTGTATACCGCCGTGTCGTCGGGGAGGCCGTAGTTGATCACGTGGGTAAGATCGTCTACATCAAGCCCACGGGCGGCTACGTCGGTGGCTACCAGCAGAGTCACTACGCGATCGCGAAACTTCTTCATCACGATGTCGCGCTGCTGCTGTGAGAGGTCGCCGTGGAGGGCCTCGGCGTTGTAGCCGTCGGCTATTAGCTTGTCGGCAATCTCTTGAGTGTCGCGGCGTGTGCGGCAGAAGATTATGGCGTAGATATTAGGGCTATCGTCTACTATGCGTTTCAGGGCCAGATATTTGTCATGAGCCTTCACCATATAGTAGATATGCTTTACGTTGGCAGCGCCTTCGTTGCGGTTGCCCACCACAAACTCTACGGGGTCGTGCATGTATTTCTTGGCGATACGGCCTATCTCGTCGGGCATCGTAGCCGAGAACATCAGCATCTTGCGGTTGTTGGGGACATGAGCCAGGATGGCATCTATAGAGTCGAGGAAGCCCATATTGAGCATCTCGTCGGCTTCGTCGAGGATTACGGTGTGGACATCGCTGAGGTTGACTACCCCGCGATTGATAAGGTCGATGAGTCGGCCCGGGGTGGCCACTATTATCTGCACACCCTCGCGCAGGGCGCGTATCTGGCTCTCTATACTGGAGCCGCCGTAGACTGGGAGTACCTTCACGGCCGGCATATACTTGGAGAAGTCGGCAAGGTCGCTGCCTATCTGCAGGCAAAGTTCACGGGTAGGGGAGAGGATAAGAGCCTGCGGCCGGCGTATGTTGGGGTCGATACGTTGGAGTACGGGGAGGCCAAAAGCGGCAGTCTTGCCTGTACCCGTTTGGGCCAAAGCTACCACATCGCTGTCCTCGTTGAGCAAATGGGGTATCACTCGCTCTTGGACGGGCATAGGGTTCTCAAATCCTAATTCTTCTATAGCGCGGCGCAAGTCGTCTCTTACGCCGAGGTCTTCAAACGTCTTCATAGTTGGAAGGGATAATAAGTAAATACAAAGATACAACAATCTGATGTAACTTTTTGTCAGACTGCCCCCGAAACTTTATCAATTTTATCCTACCTTTCGAGCTATAGGCCCTATAGGCGGCAGTATTGCAAATACGCCCACTCTAACCATGTTGTAAAGCAGGGAAACTTAATTGGAGCCTCCTTTAACAACTTATAGGAATTTTGAAGCAAATTATGGTCGAAAAGACCATTCTGACTTAAAAAAGTTTTACCTTTGTAGTCCAGATGTCCTAAGTTGGAACATCTCCAGTGTAATATAAATTCATCAAATAATGCGAGTATGAAAAAACTTTTACTCTTTCTTATGGCAGTCCTGGGCTGCTTAACATCGTCTGCCTACGACTTCGAGGTAGGAGGCATTTATTACAAGTATTATAATAGTGTAAGTGTTAGCGTCACTTATGGCACGGTAGACTATTCTGGTGATGTAGTGATACCCGCTACTGTTACCTATAAAGGCAAAACCTATGAAGTGGGAGGTATCAGCAGTTCTGCGTTCTCAGGTTGCGACGACCTCATTTCGGTGAGCATACCAAGCAGTGTTGGTGGTATTGGACAGTATGCGTTCTATCGGTGTAAAAATTTGACTGCAATCAACGTGGCAGCTGATAATCAATTTTACTATTCAGTGGATGGAGTGCTATTTCAAAAAGATCCATCAACAATAGAATTCTATCCAGCAGGAAAGACAGAGACAAATTATGCTATTCCCAACGGTGTTAACAAGATAGAGGATGGTGCCTTTGGAGGTTGCATCAACTTGATTTCGGTGGACCTACCCAATAGTGTAACTATTATAGGCCAGGATGCGTTCAACGGCTGTAGTGGTCTCACTTCAGTGGAAATACCCAACAGTGTGGAAAAGATAAATGGTTTTGCGTTCTCTGAGTGCACGGCTCTCACTTCGGCGATAATTTCAGGCAGCCTGACCGAGTTGGGGTATAGTATTTTCGGGGGCTGCACCAGCCTTTCTCTATTGGAAATTCAAGAAGGCGTGGCATATATTGGCCCATATATGTTCTCCGACTGCACCAGCCTTCCCTCGGTAGTGATTCCTAATAGTGTGACGGCGATTAGTGAGCAAGCGTTCGCAGGCTGCACCAGTCTTTCTTCTGTAGAAATCTCCAACGGTGTTGAAACTATAGAAAGGCTGGCATTTTCGGGATGCTCTGCTTTGACTTCGATTAAGCTCCCCAAAAGTGTTACGCGGATTGATGACGGGGCTTTTGAATATTGCACTAATCTCATATCGATAGAAATGCCCGCTGTCTTGGAGAGTTTAGGGTCGGGAGTGTTGCTCTCCTGTCCTGCTCTATTGTCGGTCACTGTCCTTGCAGAAACCCCTCCGACTTTATACTCCGATATATGCTCTTCAGAAGTTTACGAAGATGCCACGCTCTATGTACCTGAAAATAGTGTGTCACTCTACAAGAGTGCCAATATATGGGAAAAATTCAATACCATTAAAAACGTTGGTGAGGACGTGGGTATCAACTCCGTGACCCTTGATGCTGACGTAGATGGCCCCGCCTACAATCTGCAAGGCACCCGAGTCCCCGAAGGATACAAGGGTATTGTAATCCAAAACGGCAAAAAATACTTGCTGAAATGTAAGCATTCGGTAATGCCCGTATTGCGTACTTCGCCGAAGTAGCCCGAAC
>JAJBVL010000019.1 GCA_020859845.1 Bacteroidales bacterium | reverse complement strand
GCGACGCCACCTGCTGGAACGCTGCCGCTGCTGGCGATTATGGCGCCCGCTATCAAGACACCGGATTCTTCCTCGAGAAGTATGCACCCCACACTGGCGACAATGCCGACCAGATGGCCGATGGCGACCTCAACTACAACAACAATCTCCGCATCTATCGCTATGCTGAGACCCTCCTCAACGCTGCTGAGCTTATCGTGCGCGGCGCAGGCTCGGGCGACGCTGCTGGCTACCTCAATCAAGTGCACAATCGTGCCGGCCTCACCGACCAGCTCGCTGCTACCATCGACAATATCATCGAGGAGCGCCACTTGGAGTTTGTAGGCGAAGGCAAGCGCTATTGGGACCTCGTGCGCACCGGCAAGGCTGCCTCTGTGCTCACCCCCGACCAGTATGGCTATCGCACCAACTCTTGGAGCGAGAGCAAGAAGTATCTCCCCATCCCTCAGAGCGAAATCGACGCCGCTCAAAACACCCTTACCCAAAACAATTACTAATAGCTCACCCCACATTAACTCGCAATCATGAAAAAGATATATAGCTATCTTAGCGGCGCACTAATGCTCGGAGCCATGACCTTGGTCAGCTGCTCTACGGAGGATTATATCGTGCCCGACCCCGCTCTGATACCTCTGGCAAGCGACTATGCCGATGCTATTGATATACAGATCGACCCTGAGACCAACCAAGTGACCTTCTCGCTCAATGCTACCGGGGTGATGCCCGTGTGGATCCTCGACGGCTCCACTTACTCCACACGCAATGGCCTGCAGAAGATTTTTGCATCGGCCGGCGACTACAGCGTGGAGATGAAGGTGCTCAACGCCAACGGCGTAAGCGATGGCTCTGTCACCAAGACTTTCCATATCGAGAACACAGTGTTTGACTTCAACAAGTATCTTACATTCCTCGCTGGCGATGGCTCGCGCCTGTGGCGTATCGACAATGACGCTGCTGGTCATCTCGGATGCGGTCCCAGCGGCACCAGTGGCCTTGAATGGTGGAGCGCGTCGGCCAACGAAAAAGCCGACTATGGTCTCTACGACAACCGCCTGAGCTTTACCTCTGACTACCAGTATACCTACGACCCAGGCGAGAGTGGCATGCTTTATGCCAACGCTTCGGTGACGGTGTTCCCCGACTTCCCCAACGGCGCTGATGCCGACTTCACCGTGGCTGTTGACCCCCAATCCACCACCTACGCGCTTGAAGTGAGCGGCACCGACCTCTACATCACCTTCCCAGCCCACACTCTCTTCCCCTATATCGCCAACAACGATATCTACAACACGCCTCGTTATCGTGTGGAGAGCATGACCTCCAACAAAATGGAGCTCGTGATAGACAATGGAGATATTGCTTGGCACTATATCCTCACTTCCAAGGAAGCTGCTTCTGCCGAACCCGAATTCACGGGCTTCAAGTACGACAGCGAATTCAACCTCTGGAAGGCTGCCACAATCTCTGACCCCACCTTCTGGTATGCTCCTGGATGGAACCAGATAGCCGATCCTTCCTACACCCGTACCGACACTGGCTTCACCGTTACTCTTCCCGAAGCTACCACCGACCAGTGGCAAGCACAGATGCAGATTGTCACCGACATGACAGCCGACGAGGCTCATGAATACGACTTCTCATGTATTCTGATCACATCGGCCGACCATCCCGGCATCACCCTCAAGCTGCAACAGGATGGCGACGACAACAATTTCTTCTTCGCTGATCGCGTGGCCACAAAGGCCTACGAAGAGACTGTGGTCTACTATTCTGCAATGCCTGGTATCGATGCTCCAGTGGTGAAGCTCGTACTCGACTTCGGAGGCAATGAGGCTGGCACTGAGGTGGAGATTAAGAATATCGTCTTCAAGGACCACGCCAACGATGATGGCACGGTGCTCCCCGCTGAGACACCCGAAGAGCCCGACACCGTCGACTGGGACGAGGAAGGCGAGACCAACCTCTGGCGTCAGGCCACCATGGGCGAAGTCACCTTCTGGTATGCTCCCGGCTGGAATCAGATAGCCGACCCCTCCTTCACGGCCAAGGACTGGACCTACACCCTCAACTTCCCCGAAGCTACAACCGATCAATGGCAAGCTCAGGTGCACATGCCTACACTCGACATGTCGGCATCGGCTGATAAGGCTTACGACTTCCGTATCATCATCAACTCCAGCGAGAGCTTCAATGGTGTCACCATCAAGCTGCAGGATGCCGAAGATGACAACAACTACTTCTGTGCCGACCGCGTTGCCGTTGAGGCTTACGAAGACTATGTCTACAAGCTCTCCAACGTCACAGGCAAGGATATGGCCACGATGAAGATTTGTCTTGACTTCGGAGGCTGCCCCGCCAATACCGACATCGTGGTGAGCGGCATCATCTTCCAGGAGCATAAGGAGAAGTAGACTTTTTTAAGGCAAAAGGCAAAAGTAAAAAGTAAAAAGTCAAAAGTTGAAAGTCAAAAAGTGACTGTACGATGAATAAATTGATAATAATCCTCGCTACGCTGCTCGCAGGCCTCACGGCCTGCGGTAGCAGCGGCAGCAACGACGATCCCGCTCCCACTGTCAGCTTGACAGTGTCCCCCACCACAGTCTCTGCTGGCTTCGAAGCCAGCGAGGCTACGGTGGCGGTGAGCTGCTCCTCGGAGTGGACCGCCTATAGCGCTGACACATGGGTGACAGTGGCCATCGACCGCACAGCCTCTCAGGTGACGCTCAAGATAGCTGCCAATCCCAATGAAGAAGCACGCTCAACGACGGTCACTATAAAGTCGGGTCTCACTCTGGCCGAGGTGGCTGTGAGCCAAGAAGCTAAGCCCGCCGAGGAGGTCGACGAGACTATCACCGTCCCCGAAGGCTACGAATTGGTATGGCATGATGAGTTTGACACCGATGGTTCTCCGTCGACCGACTGGACCTACGAGACAGGCGCAGGAGGTTGGGGCAACAATGAGCTCCAAAATTATGTGAAGATAAAGGCTCCCGATGGCACAGCAATGGCCGAGGTGAAGGATGGTATCCTCAATATCAAATGCGACAAGATAAATGGTACTGTCTACTCCATCCGCATGAATACCTCCAAGAGCTGGACCTATGGCTACTTTGAGGCTCGTCTAAAGCTCCCCACTGGCAAAGGCACGTGGCCTGCCTTCTGGATGATGCCCAAAAACTTCACCACTTGGCCTGGCGACGGCGAGATAGACATCATGGAAGAGGTGGGCTATAACCCCAATTATGTGTCTTCCTCCATCCACTGCAATGCCTACAATCACACCAAAGGCACTCAGAAGACCAAGGAGACCAAGGTGGCTACGGCTCAGACAGACTTTCATATCTATGCTCTTGAGTGGACCAAGGACCAGATTACTACCTATATCGATGGCAAAAAGCTATTCTCATTTGACAACGACGGCACGGGCAACTACGATACCTGGCCCTTCTACACTCCCTTCTATCTCAAGCTCAATCTGGCTTGGGGCGGCGATTGGGGTGGCGCTCAAGGCGTAGATGAGAGTTGTCTGCCTGCCATCTACCAAGTAGATTATGTTAGAGTGTTTCAGAAAAAGTGAACATTATGAATTTTTCTTCCAAAACGATAATTAGCTCGCTTGCAGCGGCAGCCATCATCAGCGCCTCGTGGCTGACGGTGGGCTGCCACAGCAAGGCTGCCAATGGAGACATTGAGGGGCGTATCGATGCCATTCTCTCTCAGATGACGCTGGAAGAGAAGATTGGCCAGCTCCACCAGATCACGTCTTTCGGGCCGGTAGAGTCGATGAGCGATCTTATCAAGGCTGGCTATGTTGGCTCCATCCTCAACGAGATAGAGCCGGCGAAGATCAATGAGCTCCAACGCATAGCCGTTGAGGAGAGTCGGCTGCATATCCCTCTCTTGATGGCTCGCGATGTGATTCATGGCTTCAAGACCATTTTCCCTATACCGCTGGGACAAGCTGCTTCGTTTGACCCACAGGTGGCTCGCGAAGGCGCTCGCGTGGCGGCTGCCGAGGCCTCGTCGGCTGGCATTCGCTGGACTTTTGCGCCTATGCTCGACGTCTCCCGCGATCCTCGCTGGGGCCGTATGGCCGAGGGATGTGGCGAAGACCCCTATCTCACCTCGGTGATGGGAGTGGCTATGGTCGAGGGCTTTCAAGGCGACGATCTCAGCAATCCCTCGTCGATAGCTGCCTGCGCCAAGCATTTCATGGGTTATGGCGCTGCGGAGGCTGGCCTCGACTACAACTCCACATCGATTCCACCGCGCCAGATGCGCAACGTCTACCTGCCTCCCTTCAAGGCGGTAGCTAAAGCTGGAGCCGCTACCTTCATGACGTCGTTTAACGACAATGATGGGCTGCCAGCCACGGCCAACTCTACCTTGCTTCGCGATATCCTTCGCGGGGAATGGGAATATGATGGGATGGTGGTGACCGACTGGTCGTCGGCAGGCGAATTGTTGCCCCATGGCGTGTGTGCCGACACGGCAGATGTAGCTCTCCAGGCTATCCAAGCAGGCGTTGACATGGACATGATGAGCTTTGCCTATCTTAATAAGCTCCCCGAGCTCCTCCAGCAGGGAAAGGTGAGCGAAGAAGATATCGACGAAGCTGTGCGCAATGTCCTGAGGCTAAAATTCCGTCTGGGCCTCTTTGACCATCCCTACGTAGATGAGCATCTCTGCGACTCCACCTACTATGCTGCTTCTCACCTTGCAGCTGCCAAGCAGGCGGCCACCGAGGGCGCCATCTTGCTCAAGAATAATGGCGTGTTGCCTCTTACGGCAGGCGTAAAGCGTGTGGCCGTAGTAGGACCTTTGGCCGATGCCCCCACGATCAGATGGGTACATGGGTGTTTGATGGCGATAAGACTCATACCGTCACTCCTCTGGCTGCCATCCGAGAGATGGAGGGAGTGAGCGTCAACTACGCCCCTGGCACGGCCTATAGCCGCGATTGCTCTACTGCTGGCATTGCTCAGGCCGTGGCTGCCGCTCGTCAGAGCGATGTCACTCTGGCCTTTGTAGGCGAGGAAGCCATCCTTTCAGGCGAGGCTCATTCGCTGGCCGATATCAGCTTGAAGGGAGCTCAAAATCAGCTCATAGCTGCTCTTAAGGCCACGGGCAAACCTCTGGTGCTTGTGGTGATGGCCGGTCGTCCGCTGACGATAGGCGAGCAGGTTGACCAAGCCGACGCTGTGTTGTATTCCTTCCATCCAGGTACTATGGGAGGCCCTGCTCTCGCCGACCTTATCTGGGGCAAGGCCAACCCCAGCGGCAAGACGCCTGTGACGTTCCCCAAGA
Organism: Bacteroidales bacterium; assembly: GCA_020859845.1. Classification (GTDB taxonomy): domain Bacteria; phylum Bacteroidota; class Bacteroidia; order Bacteroidales; family Muribaculaceae; genus Paramuribaculum. The sequence goes on along the minus strand of JAJBVL010000019.1, from coordinate 19,284 downwards.
TGGTAGGACAAGTGCCAGTCTACTATGCCCACCACAATACTGGCCGTCCGGCCAATAAGACCGAGCTGCTACTCAACGACATCCCCTTGGAAGCTGGCCAGACATCGCTGGGCAACACCTCCTATCATCTTGATGCCGGTTTTGACCCCCTGTTCCCCTTCGGATATGGATTGAGCTACACCACGTTCCGTTACGACAACGTGCGTTTGGCTTCCGATCAGCTCCATCAATCAGATAATGTAGAGGTGAGCTTCGACCTCACCAACACTGGCGATCGAGAAGGTACCGAAGTGGCTCAGCTTTATGTTCGCGACCTCGTAGGCTCGATAGCCCGCCCCGTGCGTGAACTCAAGCACTTTGAGCGCATCACGCTGCAGCCTGGGGAGACACGGACAGTGACATTCACAGTGCCAGTCAGCGACTTGGCATTCTGTGGTCGAGATATGACGACACGAGTAGAACCGGGCGACTTCGCCCTTTGGGTAGCTGGCGACAGCCAAAGCGGCTCCCCTGTGAGTTTCACAGTGGTTGACTGATGCTAAGGTAAAAAAGATTGTTTCCCAGAGATAACTTTTAGATCTCTATATAGGCGGGAGGACGCGTGAGCGCCCTCCCGCCCATTGTCTTATTTATTTTAGGGGTTGCGACGAAGCCAAAGCTCGAAGAATCGGTCGTAGACGCTGTAGGTAGAGCCTTGTCGGGTGATGAGGTCGCGGTCAAGGAGGATTTTGGCTGCCGACATTACGGAGCTGGGTGTGGTGAGATGATACTTGCGTATAAAGTCAATGCTTTGGATATTTGTGGCTCCTTGTGCCAGAGCCAAGGCTCTGAGCAGGGAGTATTGCTTGTCGGTGAGTTGATAGCGCAGCGATGTATAAGTGTCGTTGCGTATGCTCAATATCTCGTCGATGGCAACCTCTATCTGGTCGGGGGTGCACTCTTCTCCTTTAGGCGTGTTGGAATACATCACGTTCATCAGCCGGTGCATATAGGCCGTGACGCCTCCAAATGTTTTGTAGAGCTGGGCCACAACATTGGGATTCAACCTTCTCCCTCCCATCTCAAATAATCGCTGGCAGAAATCGCCATACACTTTCTCGTCGAGCAGCGGGAGGTCCATCGTTATGGCTGAAGCATAGAATGGACGAGCTGGCGACTCAAACATCTCGGCCATCATATGCCGATGCGAACCCGAGAATATAAAGTGAGCGTTATGGCAGTCCTGGATATGTGTACGAAGCAGAGCCTCCACTGTCCAACTGTCTTTGTATTTAGCTATCTGTTGAAATTCATCGATTGCTACAATGCATGGCATCTCTGAGGCATTGAGATAGCGAAAAATCTCATCGAGTGTAATCTCTGGCGACAATCCTTCGCCCACTCCCAAGCTCCAAACAGGCAATCCATTTACGTCAAAAGTCAATTGTGATCTCAACGATGTGGCAAATTCCAGAAAGCGGCTAATCCACAACTTTCCCTTGGGCCTCAGCGCCTCAATTATTGCTTTGCCCAATATAGCTACCATTTCTTTAAACGACTTGGTTGAGTAAATGTCAATTTTTATGGTAATATATTGAGAAGCAATCTCTGGCTGCGCAAAGAGATGGCTTATAAGGTCGGTCTTGCCTATGCGGCGTGGCGCTGTGAGCACCACGTCGTTGCCGTTGGTGAGGTATTTCTTGAGGAGGGCTGTCTCCTTCTCGCGGTCGCAAAACAGCTCGGGGCCACCATAGCCGTTGGTGATAAAGGGATTGTTCATGCTCAATAGACATTTTTTATGACGCAAAAATAATCATTCTTTTTCAATCACGCAAATCCAATCACGTAAATCCAATCATTCTTTTTGCGTGATGCTTTTTACGTCATGGGCGTCGTTAAAAAAATGGCCGTTCCAAATGGGCGCCCAATGCTAATCCCAAATCTTTTTCGTAATTTTGTGTCATTCAAACGTAGCTCCCCCCATCTATTTCTACATATCACCTCATGCTTCACCCATTCGTTCATCTCCACGTCCACTCCGAATACTCCCAGCTCGATGGTATCGCTTCTGTAAAAGGCCTTGTCGACAAAGCCATAGCTGATGGCATGCCCGGCATCGCCTTAACCGATCATGGCAATATGTTTGGCATCAAGGAATTGGCCAACTATGTAGGGAAGAAACGCAAGGAGCATCCCGACTTCAAGGCTATCTATGGCTGCGAGATGTATGTGGCTGAGAAAAACCTTCACGAGATGGTGGATAAGCACGACCGCGGACGCCATCTCATAGTGCTGGCAAAGAACAAGACGGGCTATAAAAATCTCATCAAGCTCGTGTCGAAAGCATGGACCGAAGGCTTCTACGCTCACCCGCGTACTGATCGCGATGAACTCGCGGCCCACAGCGAAGGCCTTATCGTGGCCTCAGCATGTCTGGGAGGAGAGCTCCCTCGCCTTATCATGGCAGGGCGCGAACAGGACGCCCTGGAACGCGCGCGGTGGTATAAATCCGTCTTTGGCGACGACTATTACATAGAGCTACAGCGCCATAAACCTCACCGCCCAGAGATACATACCGACACCTACGAGCGCCAGCAGATGGTCAATCCCGTGCTGATACGAATAGCCCGCGAGCTCGACATCAAGCTCATCGCCACCAACGACACCCACTTTATCAACGAGGAGGACGCCGATGCTCACGAGCGCATGGTGTGCCTGTCGACCAACACTCTTCTATCCGACCCTAATCGCCGTCTGGCATACACCAAAGAAGAGTGGCTAAAGAGCCAGCAGGAGATGAACGACATCTGGGCCGACATCCCCGAAGCGCTCGACAACACTATAGAGATACTCAACAAGGTGGAGGTCTATTCCATCGACCATGCCCCCATCATGCCCACCTTTGCAATCCCCGAGGAATTTGGCACCGAGGAGCAGCTACGTCAAGCCATCACCGAGCAGCAACTCTTCGACGAGTTTACACGCGATGAGAATGGCCAGGTGGTGCTTAGCGAAGAGAAGGCACGCGAGAAGATTGAAAAGCTTGGAGGCTATGACAAGCTTTACCGAATAAAGCTCGAGGCCGACTATCTGAAGAAGCTCGCCTACGAGGGTGCCGAGCGGCGCTATGGCTCTCCGTTGAGCCAAGAACTCCAGGACCGCATCCGCTTTGAGCTCCATATCATGAAGACCATGGGTTTCCCTGGCTACTTCCTCATTGTGCAAGACTTTATCAACGCTGCTCGCGAAAAGCTTGGAGTGTGGGTGGGGCCTGGTCGTGGCTCGGCAGCCGGTAGTGTTGTGGCCTATTGTCTGGGCATCACCCAGATCGATCCCGTGAAGTATGACCTTCTGTTTGAACGTTTTCTCAACCCCGACCGCATATCGTTACCCGATATCGATATTGACTTCGACGATGATGGTCGTGCCGACGTGCTCCGCTACGTCACCGAGAAGTATGGCGAATCGAAGGTGGCCCACATCGTCACCTATGGCACCTTAGCAGCCAAGAGCGCCATCAAGGACGTGGGCCGCATAGAGCAGCTTTCACTTCCCGAGACCGATAGATTGTCAAAGCTCGTGCCGCGCCGTATGCCCACGGTCAATGGCAAGGAACTAAAGCCCACGCTAAAAAACTGCTATGAATACGTGCCCGAATTTAAAGCCGAGCTGCAGAGCCCAAACCCCCTTGTAGTGGAGACCCTCAAATATGCCGAGCAGCTGGAGGGCACCGTACGCAACTGTGGCGTGCATGCCTGCGGTGTGATTATCTGCCGCGACGACATCACCGATTGGGTACCGGTGTCGACGGCTGAGGACAAATCCTCGGGCACCAAGGAGAAGATTATCGTCACCCAGTATGAAGGGCGCGTCATCGAGGAGACAGGCCTTATAAAGATGGACTTTCTTGGGCTCCGTACCCTCTCCATCCTCAAGGAGGCGGTGGCCAACATCAAGCGCACACGTGGCTTTGACCTCGATATCGACAATGTGCCCATCGACGACCCCAAGACGTATCAGCTCTATTGCGAAGGACGCACCACCGGTACTTTCCAGTTTGAATCGGCCGGTATGCAGAAGTATCTCCGCGAACTCCAGCCCTCTACCTTCGAGGACCTTATAGCCATGAACGCCCTCTATCGTCCAGGGCCTATGGACTATATCCCCGACTTCATCGCCCGAAAGCATGGCCAGAGCCCCATCGTCTATGATATTCCCATCATGGAGCAGTACCTTAAGGACACCTACGGTGTGACGGTGTATCAAGAGCAGGTGATGCTTCTCAGCCGCTTGTTAGCTGGCTTTACTCGTGGCCAGAGCGACACTCTACGCAAGGCCATGGGCAAGAAGATGATCGAGAAGATGAACGAGCTCAAGGATCTCTTCCTCAAGGGTGGCGAGGCCAATGGTCACGACCCTAAGACCCTTGAGAAAATCTGGGCCGACTGGGAGAAGTTTGCATCCTATGCCTTCAATAAGAGCCACGCTACGTGCTATTCCTGGGTAGCTTTCCAGACGGCTTATCTTAAGGCCAATTACCCAGCCGAATATATGGCAGCCGTATTGTCGTGCAACCTATCGGATATCACCAAGCTTACCAACTTCATGAACGAGTGTCGCAAGATGCGTATCCCCATCAAGGGCCCCGACATCAACGAGAGCTACACAGCCTTTAGCGTCAACTCAAAAGGCGATATTCGCTTTGGCTTGGCAGCCATCAAGGGAATAGGCGAGAATGTGGTGGCTGATATCGTGAGCGAGCGTGAGAAGGGAGGCCCATTCCAGTCGGTCTACGATTTCGTGGAGAGGGTTAATCTCTCATCTGTCAATCGTCGTATTATGGAAAATTTGGCCGCCGCTGGGGCGTTTGACTGCTTCTCCGACCTCCAGCGCGAGGATTTCTTTGAGAAGACTCCTAAGGGTGATACCTTCACCGAGCAACTCCTGCGCTATGGCCAGATGTATCAGGCTGACAAGCAGCAGGCTGGCATGTCGCTCTTTGGCGAAGATGATGCCTCGTTGACGCTGGCAGGGCGTCCGGCCATAGTGCATGGCATGCGGTGGATCGACGCTGAGCGTCTGGAGCGTGAGCGCGAGTTGGTGGGCATTTATATCTCGGCTCATCCCCTCGACCCTTATTACATGGAGCTTCGCTATGGCATGGCGCAAATCAAGGACATTGAGGAACTGGAGCCCATCGAAGGGCAAGAATATATCTACGGAGGCTTAGTGATGAACACTAATGTGCGCACTGTCTCTACAGGTGCTCGCGTAGCCGATGTGACGCTCGAGGACTTCTCGGGCACCACACGGTTTGCCCTCTTCGACAAGGTATATTATAGCTACGGCAACTATTGCCAGCCCAACACGCCAGTCTATATCAAGGGCACCTACGGGCGCGGGCGTGATGGGACAATGCGTTTTCGCGTGGCGTCGGTGGGGCTCCTGAGCGATCTCAAGGGCCAGCTACTCCACGGCTTGACCATCACGCTCGACAAGTCGCAACTGACGGAGGCTGTCCACGGCGTGCTCCTCGAGAATCTCAAAGAAGGCGGCGGGGGAGGGGACACCACTGGCTCTCTGTCGATACGCGTCTTCGAGCCTTCGGTCAATCGTTACGTGAGGTTCAATTCTTCGCTGCGAGTACCTATGACCCGCGACTTCATCGACACCCTCGAAAGCCTCGAGCTCGACTTCCACGTAGCTTGATTCCCACTTCTCATCTCAGATTTCTATGCTTCTCATAATTCAATCCTTTTGAGAGTTAACGAAATCTCATACCCCAATACTACGCAAATTTTTTCGAGAGTGGCTATAGATGGATTGGCCTTGCCGCGCTCTATATCTTTGACAGTAGAGATGCCCACTTGAGCCAATTGGGCCAAGTCAAGTTGACTGATTCCTAATTGGCGACGACGCTGTGATATGTCCTTTCCAAGATTCATGGGTATGATATTCTGTACTTAAGGAGGCAAAATTACATAATTTTTTCGAATCAACCAATATAAGTATGATATAATGTACTTCTTTGACTTGAAGGATAGAAAGAGTTAGTGGGGAGCTAAACGATAATCGGAAGGTGCCATGCCCATTATCTTGGTGAAGAGGCGAGTAAAGTAGAAGGGGTCGGTGTAGCCGAGCTTGAGCGCTATTTGGTTTATCTTCATGTCGGTCTCCTCAAGCATGCGGCATGCCTCCTGCATCTTTAGCATATTGAAGTAGGCGCGGGGTGAATGGCCAATGGCGCGGTGAAATAGAGTTGTGAAATGGCCGGGAGTATAGCCCACATATTGAGCAAGAGCCGTTATAGATAGTTGGCGTTCAAGATTCTCTTTCATATAATGTATTGCGGCCTGAGCCATGTCGCCTGGGCCTCTTTGTTTCCCATCGCCCGTGGCGTTGCGAAACTCACGCACATACTGTAGCGAGGCTAGAAAGTAGTGAAACATGGCCATTGAGAAGTGGAGGCTGTCAATACTCAGCCCCGACTTCAGCGTGTAGAATATCTCTTCAAAGAGGGATAGGCGGTCGCGATTGCGAGAATTGGTGGTAGGAGCCACCGAGTGGGGCATGTGGAGGCCTCTTGCCAGGGGAGGAGCTAGTGCGCCTTTAAAGTGCACCCAATATATGGTCCAAGGTTCTCCTTCGTTAGAGCCATAGGCGTGGGGCGCTCCTGCGGGAAGGATGAAAAAGTCGTCGGTCTTCACCTCGTAGCAGGTATTCCCTATCCTATACCATCCAGCGCCTCCTACACAGTAGATGAGAACAAACTGGTCGATAGGTTGAAGACGTTCGCGGTAATGATGTTGTGCCGAAGGATAAAATCCTATATCTGTGATGTAGAGCTGGCGGGTAAGCTCGTCATCTTCGAGCATATCTACCACCATCTTAGGGAGCACCAGATAGCGCTCTCCTATAAATCCATCTTTGAGCCGTACGGTTGCCATAAGGTAAGGGGTTGAAATGTGAATGACAAATATACCACTAATTAACGACGCAACAATAAGAAATCGTAGAAAAGTACATGTCTTATCCAAGAAAATCTATTGTAAGCCTTGGGCGGTCATCGTAACTTTGCAACATCAAAATCAATCAGCAACTTAACCTATGAGGACAAATACCAACGTCTACACCTACTTTATATGCCTTGTATCAGCTATGGGAGGACTGCTCTTTGGCTATGATTGGGTAGTGATAGGGGGAGCAAAACCCTTCTATGAGGTGTATTTCAATATCGATAACAGCCCAGCAATGCAGGGCCTTGCTATGACCACAGCTCTGATAGGCTGTCTGGTGGGAGCTATGCTTGCTGGGGGAGCAGCCGACCGCTATGGACGTAAGCCTCTCCTAATGCTTTCGGCTGTATTGTTTACTCTTAGCGCTGTAGCCACAGGAGCGTTCAATGACTTTATACTTTTTAATATAGCGCGTTTCATAGGAGGCGTAGGGATTGGGGTCGCTAGCGCTTTGGCGCCAATGTATATTGCCGAGATGTCGCCTGCGGCTATACGTGGTCGTATGGTAAGTCTCAATCAGATGGCCATTGTACTGGGGATTTTAGGTGCACAGGTAGTAAATATGCTTATAGGAAGAGGGATAAGCGAAGAGTGGGGACAAGCCATGGCCTGGCGCTGGATGTTCTGGGCAGAGACTGTCCCCGCTTCTTTATTTTTAGTGCTTAGTTTCTTTCTCCCAGAAAGCCCTGTGTTTTTGGCCCTGAAAGCCAAGAGAGCAGAAAACTCCATGTCGCCCCTTGCTCCTGCCTCCTCTATATTCAAGAAGAAATATAGCTTGGTGCTACTCTTGGGAGTGGTGATAGCCGTTTTTCAGCAGTGGTGTGGCACGAATGTGATCTTCAATTACGCTCAAGAGATATTTATGGGGGCTGGTTTCAATGTTGATGGTATGTTTATCAACATTGTAATCACTGGTATTGCCAACGTTGTATTTACCTTTGTGGCCCTATACACAGTGGAGCGTTGGGGGCGCCGCACCCTTATGCTTATAGGTGCCTGCGGTCTGGGGCTGATTTACCTCATCCTAGGCACGTGCTACTGGCTCCAGTTCACAGGCACGCTCATGGTGGTGCTCGTGGTGGCAGCTATCTCCTGCTATGCTATGACTTTGGGCCCAGTGACGTGGGTGCTCCTGTCAGAGATTTTTCCTCATAGGATACGCGGTGTGGCTATGGCATTATGCACCTTTGCCCTCTGGGTAGGGTGCTGCACACTTACTTTCTCATTCCCCGTTATGAATGCAACCCTTGGCAGCTATGGCTCCTTTTGGATTTACAGCGTCATCTGCTTCTGTGCTTTTCTCTTCCTCCTTCGCTATTGTCCAGAGACCAAGGGCAAGACACTCGAAGAACTTGAAAGTCAACTCGTACATAACAATTCTCAACAATCAATAGTATGGTAAAAGCTTGGAAAGAAGAGGTGGTGATCCCCACTTATGAAGCAGGCGCTCCTGAGAAGAATCCTATGTTTTTGGAGCGTCGCGTATATCAGGGTAGCAGCGGTAGAGTATACCCTTACCCCGTGATTGAGTCAATCTCTGACGAGAAGGTCGACAAGACCTATCATGCAGTGTTCATCGAGAATGAATATATCAAAGTGATGATTCTGCCTGAGCTCGGTGGGCGCATCCAGATGGCCTACGACAAGATAAAGCAGCGCCACTTCGTGTACTATAATCATGTCATCAAGCCAGCCCTTGTAGGCCTTGCTGGCCCTTGGATTTCGGGTGGCATAGAGTTTAACTGGCCTCAGCATCATCGCCCATCTACTTTCATGCCTGTCGACTGCAAGATAATGGAGAATGCGGATGGTAGCACCACGGTGTGGGTCAACGAACGCGAACGCATGACCCATCAAAAAGGCATGGCTGGCTTTACTCTGCGGCCTGGCTGCGCATATTTGGAGATTAACGGTGTGGTCTACAATCCCACCCCGCTACCTCAGACTTTCCTTTGGTGGGCCAATCCAGCAGTAGCTGTCAATGACCACTATCAGAGTGTGTTCCCACCGGATGTCAATGCGGTGTTTGACCATGGCAAGCGTGCCGTAAGCACCTTCCCAATAGCTACCGGCACCTATTATAAAGTTGACTATTCCGCCGGTGTTGACATATCTAATTATCGCAATATCCCCGTGCCTACATCTTACATGGTGGCAACCTCACGCTACGACTTTGAAGGAGGCTATGAAAACGACACTCATGCCGGCATGCTTCATGTAGCCAACCATCACGTGTCGCCTGGCAAAAAGCAATGGACTTGGGGTAACGGAGATTTTGGTCAAGCTTGGGATCGAAACCTCACCGATTGCGATGGCCCTTACATCGAGTTGATGGCTGGGGTATTTACCGAAAATCAGCCCGACTTCACATGGCTAATGCCATATGAAGAGAAGACATTCACACAGTATTTCCTTCCTTATCGCGAGCTTGGGATAGTGAAAAACGCCTCTAAGGATCTTCTTCTCAATATCGAACCACTTTTTGAGGGCAGAGCGCGTCTTATGCTCTTTGCCACATCACATCAAGAGCTTCATGTAATCGTAAAGACCAAAGAAGGTCAAATATTGCTTAACACTAATATTGAAATCACACCTGAAGAGGTGTGGAGCCGAGATATTACTCTCGATGACAACATCCTTAAAAATCTATCCGTAACCGTATCTAATCCTCAGGGAAAACTACTGCTTTCATGGGTAGCTGAACCTGAAGAGGTGAGGCCTACGCCCGACATCGCTGAAGCGGCCATGCGCCCCGAGGAGATAAAGACCATCGAACAACTTTATCTCACCGGGATCCATCTGGAGCAATATCGCCACGCCACCTTTAATCCAGTGGACTATTATCAGGAGGCACTGCGTCGCGACCCCGACGATTCGCGATGCAACAACGCTCTTGGTCGGTGGTATTTGCGCCAGTGCCGCTTCGCGATTGCCGAGCCTTATCTGCGCAAGGCCGTCAAGGCCTTGACACGCCGCAATCCCAATCCTTACGATGGAGAGCCACTCTATAATTTGGGCTTGTGTTTGAAGTTGCAAGGGCGCCTTGATGAAGCTTATGCCGCATTCTACAAATCCACCTGGAATGCTGCTTGGCAGGATGCTGGCTTTCTGGCTTGTGCAAAGATTTCTGCTATGCAAGGCCGTTGGGATGACGCTTTCTATGAGGTAGAAAGGGCGTTGGTGCGCAACCAACATAGCCATACCTCGCGAGCATTAAAGGCCTATTTGCTACGACGTGCAGGCCGCGAGGAGCTGCTTAAGGAGTGGGTAGCGGAGTCGATTGCTATCGATCCCTTCAATTTTGGCTGCCTTTACGAAGAGGGACAACTGGAGACGCTCATCGAGGCTTTGCGCGATGACAGCAACAATTTTGACCAGTTGGCTCTTGATTATTGTTCGTGGGGCGCTTATGATGAAGCTCTTCGCTTGTGGCGTCTTGCCTTTGACCATAAGGCTACGACACCCATGACCCAGTATTATATGGGATGGGCCCTTATGCAAGCTGGACTGCCGGAAAAGGCTCGCGCCACTTTTGAGGCTGCTGCCCGTGGGAGTGTCGATTTTGGATTCCCCAATCGACAAGAAGCGGCCTTGGCTCTTTCAATGGCCATGCAACTCCATCCCGAGGATGCTCATGCTCCTTATCTTCTGGGGTGTCTTTATTATGATAAACGTCAATACGACGTGGCAATTGACCTTTGGCGCACATCGATATCTCTCGATTCCACCTTCCCAACTGCCAAACGCAATCTGGCTTTAGGAGTGTATAACAAACTTGGCCAACCTGAAGAAGCTCGTAGGATGATGGAACAGGCCTTTGACATCGACACCACCGATGCTCGAATCTTCTTTGAGCTTGATCAGCTCTACAAGCGTTTGGGCATCAGTCATGAGGAGCGTCTTGCTCGTCTGCAGGCTCATCCTGAATTGGTGGCCCAGCGCGACGACCTCCTCTTGGAGCAAATCACTCTTCTCAATCTTACCAATCACTATTCAGAAGCCATGCTCCTCTTGGATAGCCATATATTCCATCCTTGGGAAGGCGGCGAAGGGAAGGTGGCGAGTCAATACCTCTTTTCACGTGTAGAATTGGCTAAGGAAGCCCTCTCGGATGCTCGGCCCGACGATGCAGTCAAGCTACTGGAGGAGTGTCTGGTGTATCCCCATCATTTGGGCGAAGGGAAACTCGCAGGCGCCCTTGAAAACGATGTACGCTACTTCCTCGGATGTGCCTACCAGGCATTGGGATTGGAAGATGAGGCACGCCATCAATGGCGCCTTGGCGCTCATGCCCCTCAAGAGCCCGCCCCGGCTCTCTACTATAACGATGCCTCGCCCGACAAACTCTTCTATGCAGGTATGTGTCAGCGTGCGTTAGCCAACGAGAAGGCAGCATTAGGACGCTTCAACACTCTGGTGACTTATGGCAAGCAACATCTTTTTGACGAGATGAAGCCCGACTACTTTGCTGTCTCCCTTCCCGACCTTCAGATATGGGAGGGGAGCCTCACGAAAGCCAATGAGGTGCATTGTCTCTACATGATGGCGTTGGGCAACTATGGACTCAATCGTCAAGATGAAGCCATCCGCTATGCCAACAAGGCTCTTGCCATCGACCCCAACCATCTGGGTCTTAACGCTTTTTCTTCATTGATTCGTAAAGAGAATATGATTGCTATATGAGAAGTAATCTTTTCATTGATATAATTTTGGTAGCTGCATGCTGTTTTTTCTCCAGTAGCGTCATATAAAATTGAATTTATAATCTCCTATTCACTCCACCCTATGAAAAAATTCTTCTTGAGCATCATGTCAGCAGTGGCGCTTTTTGGCGGCATAGATGCCCATAGCCAATCCCTTTCTGCCAACATTATCGACTTGACGGGTAGTTGGCGTTTCCAACTCGACCCTATGGGCTTTGGTAAGACTCCCGGCTCTGAACTCTATCTCCATCGCCTTACTGATAATATACACCTTCCTGGCTCCACAGATGAGGGCCAAAAGGGCATCAACAACATAGTGAGCCACGTTGACCGTCTAAGCCGTCGATGGGAATATTGTGGCCAAGCGTGGTATCAGCGCGAAGTAGCCATCCCTGAAGATTGGGCCGACAAAGAGATTGTGCTTAACCTTGAACGTTGCCACTGGGAGACGACAGTCTATGTAGATGGAGAGGAAGTGGGCAAAGATGAACGTCTCTCCACCCCAAACCGCTTTGTCCTCACGCCATGGCTAACGCCGGGTACCCATACATTGACCATCTGTGTGGACAATCGAGTGAAGTATGACATGGATCAGTGGGCACACGGTATCACTGAGTATACCCAGACCAACTGGAATGGTATCGTAGGCGACATCCAGCTCACAGCTCTGCCAGCTACCTATATCCAGGATGTAACCACTTGGCCCGACATACATTCCAAAAGCGTGAAGGCTCGTGTGGAATTAAACACCAAAGACTCTACCATTACTACGAGCGGTAACCTTATTTTCACCCTGCGTGAGCGCGAAGGCAAAGAGGTAGCCACCACCACCGCCCTAATTCCCGTAGGCCAAGAGGCTGTGGAGATGGTGATACCCATTGGCAATGATATGAGGCTCTGGGACGAATTTAATCCATCGCTCTATGACCTACAAGTGGATCTCCAATCACCTCAAGGCGACGACCGTCGCTTAGTCACTTTCGGCATGAGAGAGGTGGAGCAAGGCTCTCACCATCTACGCCTCAATGGTCGCGACATTCACCTCCGCGGCACTCTCGAATGTTGTGTTTTCCCCCTCACGGGCTATCCTGCCACTACAAAAGATGAATGGCTGCGCATCATGCATACTGTGAAGGAATATGGCATGAACCATGTACGCTTCCATTCATGGTGTCCTCCCGAGGCCGCTTTCGACGCAGCCGATGAGACAGGTGTCTATATACAAGCCGAGCTCCCTATGTGGATCAAAAATGTGGGCTCTGAGGCCGCGCGTCGCGACTTCTTTGAGGCCGAGATGAGGGCTATCCTTCGGGAGTATGGCAACCATCCCTCTTTCCTTCTCTACTGCAACGGCAACGAGAACGAAGGGGATTTCAGCGTGCTCGAGGACCTTATCCAAAAAGGACAAACTCTTGATAATCGTCATCTCTACTCTGCATCTACAGCACGCGACCACGTGATGAGCGATCAGTATTATGTCTCTCATGTGGCACAGCGCAATCCCGACGCCGACTGGAAATGGGTGACGGTCTACAACGGGCGTCCATCTACTGATTGGGATCTCAACGAAGCTTGTGCCATCGACGTCCCCGTGATTGCCCATGAGACAGGACAACGCTGTATGTATCCCAACTTCTCTGAAATGGAGAAGTATACAGGAGTGTTGGAGCCACGCAACATGGAGGTGTATCGCGAGCGGCTGGAGGCCAATGGTATGCTTTCCCAGGCTGAGGACTTCCTTAAAGCTACGGGTGCTCATACTATCCTGCAATACAAAGAGGTAAATGAAGCCTTATTGCGCACCTCAACATCCGCTGGTTTTCAGCTGCTGGGCCTCACCGACTTCTCTGGACAAGGGTGTGCATTTGTGGGCGTACTCGACGCCTTTTGGGATAGCAAGGGACTTGTAGAGCCAGAAGTGTGGCGCCAGAGTTGCGCTCCTACAGTGCTGTTGGCTCGATTGCCCAAGCGTATCTACACGCCCCAAGAGTCGCTTGAAGCCTGCCTTGAGATTTACCACTATGGAGAATCTCCCATAAAGAAGGGCTCTCTTCGGTGGCAGTTGGTAGCTGAAGATGGCTCTGTGGTGAAACGCGGACGTCTGCATCACGACGCAGTGCCAGTGGCTACGGTCGACACTCTCGGAAATATCTCTGCATCGCTCTCCGCCATCACTGAGCCAGGACGCTACCATCTGCAAGCTACTCTGGGCGATGTCAAAAATGAGTGGGATATTTGGGTATATCCTACACCATCCGCCAATACTCCCGACTTTCTTCTCACATCTTCGTGGGAGGAAGCAAGCGCTGCGCTTGCCGATGGCCGCAAGGTAGTGTATACTCCCGATGCTTCGCTGGGGCGTAAGACCACGTTCAATAGCCACTTCTGGAATCCCATTATGTTTCGCTGGAGTCCAATGATAGTGGGCACGCTTATTGATGCCACTCATGCTGCCTTTGGCCTGTTTCCCACCGACACCTATGCCGACTGGCAGTGGCATGACATCCTCAACAACGCCATAGCTTTCGACCTTACGCCTCTTCGCGACCTTACACCAATTATTCAGAGTGTGGACACTTATGAATTTAATCAAAAACTTGGTATAGCTTTTGAGGCCCAGGTGGGAGCAGGTCGTCTCTTTGTGCTAGGCCTTGACTTGTCTAAGGATATTGATTCGCGTCCTGCCAGCCGCCAATTGTGGAGCTCAATAAGCCAGTATGTGGGGAGCGATGCTTTCCAGCCTGCTGCGAAGCTCTCATCTTCTGAGCTTGATGCCATCTTCAATCCCAGCATATCCTCTCAAGAAAACCCTTCTCTAAGCCGCGCCGCTCAGCAACTTCTTAACAAATAAAACATCTCATCTCTTACATGCGCTCCAGGAGAATCATGAGGGTGAAGCCTACGAGGAGGGCGTAGGTGGCGGCTTTCTGGTAGCCGTGGGAGTGGCTCTCGGGTATCATCTCGTCGCTCACCACGTAGAGCATGGCGCCACCAGCCAGCGCCAGCATGAAGGGCAGCAGCGTCAAGGAGATGCTGCCAAGATAGTAGCCCACATATACGCCGGCCACTTCCAGTAGCCCTATCACCAAGGCTATTATCATCGTGCGTAGGTGGCTTACTCCTGCGAGTAGCAGCGGCGATATTATCACCATGCCTTCGGGCACGTTTTGTAGCGAAATGGCGATGGCCACCGAACTGGCGTTGCCAGTCATATCGTCGCAGAAGCCCACGCCGGCTGCCATTCCTTCGGGAAACTTATGGAGAGCAATGGCCATCACGAAAAGCAATACGCGGTTGAGGTGGTGGTTGTGGAGATGTTCTTCCTGCTCTATCCCTGTGATGTGGTGGAGGTGGGGCGTCACTTGGTCAAGAAGATTGAGCACCAGCGCCCCAGCCACCACTCCCAGGCATGGCACCCACACCCCGCTCCACGAGGGCGTCAACTCGAAGGCTGGCTCCAGCAAGCCAAGCACCGCCGCGGCCAACATTACGCCGGCACACAGTCCTATTATCGTATCATTGGCCTTATGGGACAGATTTTTGATAAAGAAGCCCAGCGCCGAGCCTATCAGCGTGGAGCCTCCTACGCCCACAGCCGTCAGAAAGAGTGTATTCATTATTTATCAGTGAGGTAACGGTTGAGGAGAAAAGAATAATACAGCGGGAGGGTTAGGATGTCGTTAGCGAAACCAATGTTGCCATCGTGGAGTTTGATACCCCATGAGATATCTTTGTATTTGTCGCTTTGGATAAGCGTGCGCAGGGTTTTTGATTGGTTGTTACCAGCTTTCACCTCGATGGGGACCAAATGATCTAACGTGCGCAGGAAGAATTCTGTCTCAAGGGTTGAATCTTGTCTTTTATAATATACTAAGTCGGCTCCAGATTTACGAAGAGCTTCTCCTATGGCGTTTTCATATAACGCTCCCTTATATGTACCTATAGCCGTATTAGCTTTGAGGTTGGCTTGAACTTGTGGGTCGAGCATGCCAATCAGCAACCCAGTATCGGCCATATAGAGTTTGTATTTTGTTGGGTCAATATTGCCCTTGATGGGCAATTCGGGGAAATTAAGACAATAACAAATATTGGCTACACCAGCATCAATCAGCCATTCTACGCAGCCCCAATAATCGCGAGTCTTAGCCCCAGCGGCTATCTTGGTAATCTGAAATTTTTTGTTTTCTTGGGCCAATTGTGCGGGAATGCGTTGAAGCACGTTCAATACTCGAGTCTGGTCAAGACCGCTTACGTATTTTCTCACATCCTCTTTATAGTCAAGAATCAGTTGTGACTGTAGCGTTTGGATATCTTGAAATGACTCTGTAGAAATGTATTTGGCCACTACCTCTGGCATTCCACCAAGTACACAAAATTCTCGAAAAAGAGACATCATTTTCTTGTTGAGAAGGTCCGGGACAGGCTCGTTGGTTTTCATGAAGGAGTAAAGCTCCTCTATATCACTTGCTTGAAATCCCTTTGCCCAAAGAAACTCCTCAAAGTCCATCGAAAACATTTCATAGTCCGACTTGTAGCCAACGCTGTTGCTCTCAATCTTGTGATAATTGATGCCAAGCATCGAGCCAGAGCAGATCACATCAAATCTTCCATCCTGCTTGAAAAATTTAAGTGAGGTGGCAATCTGAGGAAAATCTTGCAATTCATCAAAGAAAATCAAGGTCTTTCCTGGTTCAAGCCTGAGTGAGTTGTCAACATAGGAAATGCTTTTTATAATGGATGCCACATCAAAGCCATCGCGTGTAATCTCCTTATATATGGGATGCTCTGTAAAATTGAGTTCGATGAAATTTTCATAATGTTTGGAGGCGAAACGGCGCACACTCTCCGTCTTGCCTATTTGGCGGCCTCCTTTGATTATGAGAGGCTTCCTATTAGCGTCTTTGTGCCAATCTTCTAAGTAAGTGTCTATCTTGCGTTTAAGATACATATGGGAAAATATTAGAGCCACATTTGGGCTGGTATGGAAATATTTAGAGCCACTATTTGACGCTGTTGCACCAAACTTGGCCCACTTTTCGATGGCAAAGATAATATATTCGATTTATTTTTCCAAGAAACGAATTTGGTTAAGCCCTGCAAAGTTAGTATTTTTCCCTCGGTCAATTCCCCCCTCTCTGCGGTAGCTTTCGCAGTGCAGCGGCCCTCCGCTGCTCTTTGTGAGCCAGCCCTCTGGCCCCGATGGAGGGTTGCCAGCTCCCGAGGCAAGGTTGCTGGCGTCAGAGGGCGGTGATAAGAAAATCTCGGAGCCGTAGATGCAAGATGCCAGGGTAGCCCTCTACCTCACCGCCTATTGGATCCATAGACACGACATACTTCGGGTAGTTGTCGTTGATGGCTTTGAGATTGCCAAACTCTCTTTTGATAGTATCCTCCGAACTCAAAAGGTAGGTCACCTGAATGTAAATTGATTGTTCACACCGCGTGGCAATAAAGTCGATTTCTCCTTTGGGAAGTATTATCTTATGTAGACCTTTAAATCAGTGGCAAATTTAACACTTTACACTTCAAATTCCAAGCAAATATACTGGAAAGTTGAGGTATACCTCAACTTTCTTGCACGTAAAGCCGCGGAAATCGGTCAAAAAATTGCGATTTCAGCGGCTTTACTTGCAAGTATGGGGTATCAGCGATGATACTTACTGTCTGGACATTCAAATGAGATTAGCGAACGATGCGCTTCTCACCGTTAACAATGTAGATGCCAGAGGGGAGGGCGTTGAGGTCGCTGTTGAGGCGCACACCCTGCATGTTGTAGATGCCTTCCATCTTCTTAGCCTCGGTGGCAATACCGTTGATGCCAGTCTCGTCTGCTACGATTTCGATATCAACATCCTCGTTTACGGTTACGACATACATGCGGCCGCTTTCGGCGGTGATAGTCTCGTCGTTGACCTTCACCTCATTGGCAGTGATGATGGCGATTTCGGTGCCCTGGAAGACTACATAATCAGGCTTATCTACGAGTTGGATACGATCCATATACATCTCAGCAGCATCGGTGGCGCCGTGGAAGTAGACGCTATACTGAGCGGGTTCTTTCTGGAATATCTTGACCACGTCATACTCTTCGGCGGAGAATTTAAAATAATAGCCACCTTCCGTCGTCGGTGCAAGTTGTTGACCATTCAGATATACATAGGGAGTTCCCTCGGTTGCGTAACGCAATGTACCAAGTGTAAATGGATTGTCGAGTGCTCCGTCGAAGAGTAAGCTGTTGTAGCCAGTCTCAAGAGCATAGTAATAGTTGCAGTTGCTGTTAATATAAGGGAGGCTTGCGTCAATCTCTGAGCTTTCAAGATAGACGGCCATCTCTTCTAAACGATCTGGAGCAAAGGTCTCGACAACGATGTTCATGCTGTCGGCAATGGTGATTCGGTAGCTTTGTTTGTCCCAAGACAAAGGTGAAGCCTCTACGCCGTTGACCAGACACTTAGTGATTTCAAAGCCTCCCGCCTTAGCGCTTATATAGACATAGTATCTGTTGTCGCTCTCATTATAAGGCAACTGAAAAACGTTTTCTCCTGGCTGAAGTTCCATAGCTAAAGACGTAGTGTTAGTGCTGTAAGAAACTCTCAAATTGTCAGGATCGTCAATGTCAAGGGTGACTGTGTAAAGAGGGAGAACCTCAGCATCAATCACCACATTTACATCCTCCATCAAGGGATTGATGGTATAAGAGCCATTAAAATAGGCAAGTGTGTCGCCATTGAGCACCACATGGTTGAATTTATAATAGGGACTGGATTGAAAATACACCTTAGAACCAGCTTTACTGGTTACTCCGTTGGCCCATTCTACAGAATCCCATGTATAAGACAGGTTAAAATCATTATTGATGCCTACAAATGAGAGAACGTTCTCATCGGGCACATCGAAAGTGACAGTATAGTCAACATCAGGCCATTGAGCATCAAGGGTAAGAATCGCCCCTTCTTCTACTGAGACTTTGTATTCGCGTTTGTCATATTGAGTAAGGACAGAATCATTAAGAACTACACTGTAGAAAAAGCCGCTTCCCATTTGGAATGTCCATAGGTTCTCCACTTCGGGGATAAAATCAATCTTGGTCTCACCGGCATCGAGCCAAATACGACGATAGGTATTCGACATGAATATGGAAGCTACTGAGTCTACGTCGGCGATAAGATTGACGGTGGCTTCAACGTAGGGAGTGGTATATACCACGAAGGTCACATCACCACCATAATAGTCGTAGAATTCGGCATAGCTGTAGCGGTTGGTGCCTGTCTGTGTCTCGTTGCCATTTACAGCTTTTGTCACTTTTTGAATAGCATAACCTTCGGCAGCGTAAGCTGTGGCCTCAAACGAGCTTTCATAAGTGCCCATGTAGAGGTTTTTGCCTGCTGCCACTTCTTCACCATTAATCACTAAGCTGGACAATGCTGCATCGTCTTTAACTACGATCGTGTAGTTGGCAGCATCCACTGCAAGGCTGTTGGCACCAATTGCAGCAAGCATCAGCAATGAATAAAACTTTCTCATAAATAATGATTTGGATAAAAAATTAAGATGTTACCCTAAGCATCCCATAGAGGGTATATTTA
>JAJBVL010000001.1 GCA_020859845.1 Bacteroidales bacterium | reverse complement strand
CATTTATATTATGACCTATACCTTGTTTTCCTTATATTTCTCAACTACATTCAGGTATTGCTATAAGGGTTTCCTAAACATTACCGCGATCGATAATGGAATATTATTAACATTATTGACATTTTGGGTATTTGTAGGCGAAACCATGATGAAGAACAAGGCTTACCGAACTCTATTTATTCTCTCTAATATTTTATTGGTGAGTCAAGCTCTCATAACTCTTCTCTCAAATTTTTTCCCAAGATGGTTATAACCATCTCCATGCCATCTTAAAGCCTCATGATATTGATGTTATGGCTACAATCTCATGCGGCTTGAAGATGGCATTATTTTAGAAAGTCCATTCGGGGGAGGTAACTGCGTTCTGAGGGGGACGATGGGAGGTTTTTTGGTTGTTGGAGTTTTTAGGGTTGTTAGAGTTGTTGGGGTTGTTGGAGTTGTTGGTGGAGGTGGTTGGGAGAGTGGAAGTGGGGGAGATGTGGTCTTTTTCGCAGCGCTCTTCGATGTTGCGGATACGCGACTTGGTGTCGGGGTGGGAGGCAAACATGTTGGCCACGCTCGACTCCTGACCGCTGCTTTGGCTCTCTTCGAGTTGCTCAAGTTTGGTGAAGGCGTTGGCCATGGCCCAAGGATTCTTGCCGTGGGCTTTCAAGAAGTCATAACCATAGTCGTCGGCTTCCGATTCCTGCTTGCGCGAGAACTTAGAGGAGACATAGGCGTCGCTAAGCTTGCTCAGCTGGCTGTCAGTAAGCAAGGCGGCTTGCGAACTGGTAGAGGCTATGCCATCGCGCAGAGCCGAGTTGAGTAGTGCCTGCTTAAAGGCTTTCTTGGAGTGGTGGAGTGCCACATGACCTATTTCATGCCCTATCACTCCGAGTAGCTCGTCGTCGGTCATCAAGTCCATAATGCCCGTATAGACGCGGACACTCCCGTCGGCGCAGGCAAAGGCGTTGACATCGTCGGTCTGATACACCTTGAAGTTGAGTGGGAGACCTTCCACCGACGTAATGCCCTGAGTGAGACTCTGCAGACGCGTCACGTAGGGATTGCCCTCGGGCAACACTTTATTTTGGCTATCCATATAAGCCACCGACTGTGCTACATAGTTGGCCATCTGCTGATCGGTGAGGGTCAAGGCTTGGACAGCCTCAACACCCCCTTGTATGGCTCGGCTGATATCAAATTGGGCATAGATTTTTCCTCCTAAAGTTGCTATAGCCAGCGCCATACACAATAGGTATAATCGTGTTTTCATAGTCTAATAGGATTAAGCCCATTTGACAACGTGGGGAGCGGCTCCAAGCTCAAAGTGATAGCGGGCGATACCCATATCTATCTTTGTATAGAAGCCCATAGATGTCGATTCCTTAACGCTGCCATCAGGGAGAAGTGAAAACTTAAATTTCTGCTGATTGAGGGCCGTTGGCGCCAACAGAGCATAGTCAACGCCCCGCTTAAACCAATCGGGCATCTGCTCATATTCGGGGCAAATATCCGTAGGTGCCTTTATCTTATGACCGCTGCCAGTAAATGCTGGATGTCCAAAAGCTATCAAGCAGTAGAGCTTATTGTCGGGCCCGAGGTCGATACCGATATTCTTCTTACTAAAAGTCAACCCCACCCAGCAGCTACCGAGCCCTTGGCTTTGGAGCCAGAGCACAAGTTTTTCGCCATAGTAGCCCAGGGCGATGCGCGGGTCCGGATTGTCGGCCGCGGCCATGCAGATGTAGTTGTCGGCGTTGCTAAACTTGCCATAGCTTGCCAGCTTTGACTTCCCGAAGGCATTGGGACTATCGAAGACGGCCGAGATAGAGAGCTGACCTGCATTGTTGCAGTCTACTATGAGCGCGTCGAGCTGTCGGCGCACCTCCTGTGAGATAGGCTCAGTAGTGAATGCGCGCACGGAGTGGCGATTCTTTATGATGTCGTAAGAGGGAGTGAAGTCGTTCATCGTCTTGATAAGGATAGAATTATGGAATGAGGGAATGTTTTGCAAAGGTATAAACAATTTTTAGAACACAGGGGTTTAAGCCGCTTCAACCACGCTACTCATCATTTGTTATTCTTGTAGTATGAACCAGACCATCTATTCTCACTTCCAGGAGCACGCTTTACAACATCCCCATCGTGTGGCCGTGCTCGATGAAAAGCGGGCCTTGACCTTTGGCTCGCTCAATAAGCTTATAGACACTATAATACAGAGATTCCCCACGGAGCGCCCCCGCATGGTGGGCGTCGTGATGGACCATAGCGTAGAGATGATAGCCTCGATGCTGGCGGTATTGAAGAGCGGTGGGGCCTATGTCCCAATAGAGCCCTCCTTCCCACGTGCGCGTATGGCGTTTGTCTTCCAAGAGTGTGGTGTTGACTTTGTCATCACTCAGCGCCGTCACGCCTCCAAGGTCAAGGGTTTTAACACCCTCTTGATAGAGCAAGGACAGGAAATCGACTCCAGCGCCCCCATTATGCCTGATCGCTCTCGACCTGAAGGGTTGGCTTATGTGCTTTACACTTCCGGCTCTACCGGCCTTCCAAAAGGCGTAATGATAGAGAATCGCAATGTGGTCCATTATGCTCAGGCCTTCGCCCATGAATTCCATCCTGGGCCAAGCGATGTAATGCTTCAACACTCGGTATGTTCTTTTGATATCATGGTAGAAGAAGTCTACGGCTCGCTGCTTTCTGGGGCTGCTTTGGCTATTCCTAAGGAGGCCACCAAAAAGTCGTGGCTCCGACTCTTGCCTTTCATAGAGCGTCATGGCGTCACGATGGTGAGCGGATTCCCTTTCCTGCTTCTTGACCTCAACACTCTGGTAGAGAAAGGTAAAGTCAAGCAGCTTCCTCCATCACTGCGACTATTAATAAGCGGCGGCGACGTGTTGCGGAGCCGATATATCTCTCATCTCTTGCCTTTTGTGGAGATTTACAACACCTATGGCCCCTCGGAGACTACTGTCTGCGCCAGCTATCAACGCTGCAAGCCAGAAGATGTGCTCCCCGACGGCACTTTCCCCATTGGCAAACCCATTCAGGGAGTCGAAGTAAAGATTCTTGACTCCGAAGGGAATGAGGCGGCTCCAGATGAAAAAGGAGAGATTTGTATTAGTGGCGATGGCGTAGGCCGTGGTTATTTAGGTGATCGCGACATTGAAAACGAGGCTTTTGTCACCCTTGATGATGGTCGTAGGCTCTATCACAGCGGTGATATAGGTGTGAAGCGACAGGACGGTACCCTCCTTTTTCTCCACCGGGACGATAAGCAGGTGATGATTCTTGGGCGGCGCGTAGAGGCTGCAGAGGTGGAGAATGTGCTCTGCCAGTGTCCCGACGTGATGACGGGTTTAGTCACAACAGGGGTGGACACTGGTGGCCTCTCTTATCTCGTGGCTTATTTCGTGCCAAAGCTAAAACATTTGCTCTCCACGGACACTCTACGTCGCCAGATGGCACGCTTTTTGCCCTTCTATATGATACCCGAATATTTTGTGAGCCTTGATGCCATACCGCTGACGTCAAATGGCAAACCCGATCTAAATGCTTTACCCAAAATCACAAAGGAGGCTACACTATGAGCGAAGAATATAAGATAACCGAAGTGACTCTCGATCAGCTCCCCTTGCTCCTTGACTGGCGGATGGAGGTACTCGCCGAGGTGTTTGCGCCTCTCGACCCCCACTTGATGTCGTCGTTGCGTGAGGCCAACAAAGTCTACTACGAAGAGGCTCTGAAGGAGGGAAGCCATGTGGCATGCTTCGCGGTCATCGACGGCAAGCCGGTGGGGTGTGGCGCTCTATGCCTTCAGCGCGAGATGCCTTCGCCCGACAACCCTTCAGGACGTTCGGCCTATCTGATGAACATCTACGTACGCCTTGCCTATCGCCATCAGCATATAGGCGAGGGGATAGTGGATTGGCTCATCAAGCGAGCACGCTCCTTTGGCGTCAATAAGATTTATCTTGAGGCTTCGGAGATAGGCCGCAGTCTCTACGAGAAAGCTGGATTCTCTTACATGCAAAATATGATGAAGCTATGATACGTAAATTACAGATAGGCACTCTGATGTGCAATTGCTGCTCTCCTTCGGGCGCCTCGCCAGGCGATATCTACTACCTCTTGGTGCCTTTCCCCAACATTGGCTTAGACATTGAGCAGTGGGCTCAGAAGTATGATGTAAGTCTCGTGGTTGTCTCTGGCATGGACTGGGACAATGATATGACTCCGTGGCCAGCGCCTGGTGTGCCAAAAGGTTCGCCCGACTTCAAAGGGCTGGCGCCGCAGATGCTGCATCGTCTTGAGACTGATGTCTTGCCTCTGGTAGAACAAGCTTTGGGTGTCACTGCTCCAAAGCGTACCCTTTGCGGTATCTCTCTCTCGGGGCTTTTTGCCCTGTGGGCATGGTTGCAGGATGACACATTTGATAATATCGGATCTATCTCTGGCTCCTTTTGGTATGAGGGATTTGTCGACTGGCTGAAGGCTCAGAAGATAGCCAAGACGGGCCGTGCCTACTTCTCGCTGGGAAATAAGGAGGGGGGCAATAAGGGACCAAAAGCTTTTGCCGACATCCAGCAGCAGACCCACGAGGTGGTCAACATCCTTCGCGCTGCCGGGGTAGATGACACCTTCCAGCAGACACAGGGTACCCACTATGCCCCTCCAGCACCGCGTATCGACGATATGCTGAGTTGGCTCACCGCCGCCAGAGATTAACGCAACGACAGATTGGCAATACGGCCAGTCGACTTCAGGTAAGCGGCGCGAGCCACGCAGTAGTCGCCATAGGCCTCGCTATATTGGTCGAGGGTCTGGCGATAGAGCGCTTGAGCATCGAGCAGATCGGTTATTGTGCTTACACCATATTGATAGTAGTTCTCGTTGAGGCGAAGGTTTTCGGTGCTTTGGCCAATGCTTTCGTGGGCTATCTCTATCTTGCGGTAGGCAGCCGTGAGGTCGTCCCATGTGTTTTGCATTTCTATCTCAAGCATCTGGCTGAGGTCGGTCATCTGCATACGGGCATTGTTCTCGGCCACGCGACTCTCTTTAATCTTATGCGACCCTCCCCACCAGGCGGTGATGGGCACGTTGACTGTCAGCATCACCGCGCCGAAGTTGTGGCGCTGGCTGAGTAGGTCATCGTAAAACCATCCGGCTCCGAGACCCACCGTGGGAAGGTTTTCGCCGACGGCCATGCGAGTACGCAGGCTTGCGGCTTTTACTTGAGCGTTGAGCAGCTGATAGTCGGGGGTGGTGGTGAGAGCCATTGATGGCTCTACATATAAATCTGAAGGGAAAAGGGGCAACTCCCCTCTGCTGTCCTCCTCTGCTACATCTATGCGCTCGCCGTCATGGCCTATGTATTGAGCCAGAAGGTTGCAAGCAAGGGTGATGCCATTGTCAAGGTCTACCATATCGGCTCGCAACTCATTGCGGCGTAGTTTCACCTTGAGCAACTCGTTGGGGAGCTTCACTCCGGCCTCTACGGCAACGTTGACTTGGTATTCCAGAGTGTCAATTAAGGATAAGACAGAGGTGAGGGTGCGCTTCTTGGCCTTCAACGTAGATATTTGCCAATAGTATTTCTCGGCCGTCAGCAGCACGTCGTCGATGGCGCCTTGCATCTCAAGGGTGGCTGCTTCTTCGCCCACGTGGGCCAGGCGATTACCGTTGACTATTTGCCCACCAGCGAATATGGGTTGAAGGGCGGTGATAGAGCCTGTCCATCCTTTCTTGATGAGCGAGATTGTGCCCAAAGGACAATCGCCCAGCTCTGGTATGTATGTCCCCAGATTAGGAAGGGTATATTGCAACACACCCCGATTGGATTGAAAACCTATCCAATTGGCTTCGATGGTGGGGAAATATTTGGTGAAGGCCTGACGGCTCACTTCGCGAGCTTCCTCGGCCTTCCCTTCGGCCAACTTCACCTTAGTGTTGTTTTCAACAGCCATCTGACGACACTCGTCGAGGGTGTAGATGGTAGGAGCCTGACCGAAGCTTGAGGAGAGGCAGCCCACATATAGCGATATTAAGATAGCAAAGCGTTTCATGCCTGTTGAGGATTAGGGGTGGAGGTGGCTGAGGTGGTCTCGATACCCGAATTGGCGGGATCGGTAGGGTCCAATGGGAAGTGAGGGGTAGGAGGCCCAAATGGGGGCACGATGCCGCTCTTGCCCGAGAATTTCCAGAGAGCGATGGGGATAACCACGAGGATATATACCATCGTAAGGGGAGTGCCGAAGAATATCACTGTGCCCATCGGTTGCCATAGTCCACTGGTGCTTATCACCATAGGAAGCACACCCATCGTGGCCGCCGAGGAGGTGAGGAAGATGGGGCGCATACGTCGCTTGGCGCTCTGGAGGCTTGCTTGGCAATTGTCGAGATGCTCTTGCGCCTGTATCTGCTCGGCATAGTCGATCATGATGATGGCGTTGCGCACCAGGATACCCATCAATGAGATGAGGCCCAGGGTGACGGTAAGGCTGATGGGCAGGTCCATTATTATCAGGCCGAGCACCATGCCGGGAAGGGTGAGCAGCAGTGAGGCCAGCAGGATGAAGGCCACTCCCACTTGCTTATAGTGGAGCAAAAGGATGAAGAAGATGATGACCACGGCTATCACCAGCGCCACGAGGATGCTGGGCAGATACGTGAATGTCTCTTCATAGTCGCCACCATAAGTGATGGTGACATCCTCGGGCAGATCAAGCCCTTTTATCTGCTTCGCTATCTCGTCGTTGAGTTGCAGGGCGTTGAAGCCGCGTTCGTTTTCGGCTATCAAGGTGATGGTGGGGATGCCATTGTAGTGGCCGATAAGACCAGTGTTCCACTCGGGTTTCACCTCGGCAAACTGGCTTAGAGGCGTGCTGGCAACCTCCATGACTGGTATCTGCTCGTCGCGGAGCTGCGACACGCTGGAGCGGGTAGCCTTGTCGCTCTTCACCACCACATCGAGGCCGTAATCACCTTCCCAAACCGTGGCTATTGGGAGCCCCGAACTATAACGCATGGCCAGCGTAGCCTCAGTGAATAGATTGCTCAGCCCCATGCGCGAGGCCTTAGCAACGTCGGGCTCCACCTTGGCTGCTATCAGAGGAGTGTTGCTGTCGGGACGTATCAGACGCAGGCCAGGGATCGTGTGCATCATCTCAAGGATGGTGTCAGCCACGTGTTGTATGTGGGTATAATCCTGGCCGTGTACTCTCACCTCTATGGGATAGTCGGCCGATGAGTAGCTCAGCTGCTTGAAGCGACAGTAGGCCTCGGGAAAGTATGACTCAAAGAGCGGGGTATACTCGTTGAGAAGATCCACCGTGGCCGCTTGGCTTTCGGTGTTGACGATAAACTGGGCATAGTCGGGACCTCCCACTTGTGGTGCATATGTGGTCTGGAAGCGCGGCGATGAGCATCCGTGGAACACAGCCACCGACACCACACGTTTGTCTCTTCGCAACATGCGGCTGAGGCTGTCGGCCACGATGTCGGTCTTGTCGAGCGAAGAGCCTGTGGGAAGATATATCTCCACGGCAAACTGATTGCGCTCGGCGATAGGCATTAGTTGTATTGGGGCTGTGACCAGATACCATATGCTGACGATAACCGATAGGATACCAATGGCCAGCACTGTCTTGGGCCAGCGGAAGCTGAGGCCGATTAGTTTGTCGTACCACTTCTGGAGCGACACGAAGAATGAGAATTTCTTTTTGCCCGAAGCTACGGCCTCGCGCTGCAGCTTATAGATTGGCTTCTTGATGAGCCTCACTTGGAGATAAGGCACAAGGAGCTCCGCTATGCAAAGCGATACGAAGAGGATGATGGTAAGAGCCCAAGGGAAGTCGGTGATGAAGTCGCGAAACATCCCAGTGAGTGTCAACAAGAAAGGGAAGAAGGTGATGGAGATAGCGCATGTGGCGCTAAAGATGGCTTTCAGAAACTCTACGGCCGAGCGATAGGATGCCGTAGGATGGTCCATTCCCTCTGAGATAAGCTCCACATAGTTGTCTATGATTACCACCGAGTTGTCCACTATCATACCGAGCGACACTATCAGACACGCCAACGTCACCGTGTTGAGTTCTATGCCCAGGGCGTAGAAGATACCCAGCGAGATAAAGATTGTGATAGGGATTGTAGCAGCGGCTATAAGAGCCACGCTGATGGGCAGAAGTAGCATGATGACCACCACTACAGCCACGATGGCTATCAGCAGCTCGGTGAGAAAATTGTTGACGCTGCTGTTGACCACCTCTGGCTGGTCGGTGATAGTGAAAAGCTCCACGCTCTCGGGTATCTCGCTTTTAAACTGCGCCATCACCTCGTTGACCTTCTCGCCCATCACCACTACGTTGTGGCCATCCTTGATGGAGATGCTAAGAAGGAGCGACTTCACTCCATTGTTGGTGATATAAGACTCGGCTTTGGGATATTCTTTGACCACGCGGGCTATGTCGCCCACCCTCACCACGTTGCCTTCGGGGGTGGAGAATACAATCATACGCTCCACATCGGCCACTGAGTTGACGGGGCGCTCCATGTAGATTGGACTCGTATACCACTCTCCTTTCAGTTCGCCACCTGTGGTGTTGAAGCCCTGGTTAAAGAGCTGGAGAGCAAGAGTGGAGGCCTTGATGCCATAGTGGGTGAGCCGCTCGTTGTCGACATAGATGGCTATCTGCTCTTTCTGCTTGCCCACCACCTCCATCTCGCCTATGCTCTCTATGGCACGCAGGCGATCCTTCAGGCGGTCGGTGATGTCGCTTAGCTCGCGGTAGGTCTTGTCGGCGCTGGAGATGGAGATAAGCAGCGATGAGGTGTCGCCAAAGGAGGTGAGGGTCTCGACAGCAAGCACACTCTTGGGAAGCTCTGCCTTGGCTGTCGACATGTCGATCTGAAACTTGTTCCAAAACTGGTCGGTATCGCCTACATTATTGTCAAGTTCCACAAAGACTATCACCATACCCGAGGTGCATCGTGAGTGGGTCTTCTTCTTGTCGACCTCTTTGTAGCTGAAGATATAGTCCTCGAGCTTCTTCAATACCTCCTCGCTCATTTGCTGAGAAGAGGCGCCCGGACATACGGCTACCACCAGTCCCTCTCTCACCGTGAAGCTGGGAAACTCGTTCTTGTCCATCATCTTCAAAGCGTAGATGCCAAAAGCCACCAGGAAGGTGACACACAGCGTCACCATCTTATGATAGCGAAGCCCGAAGGCCACTATCCCTTGGCGTGCACCCACCACTTGCTGTATGATGGTCTTTGCTCTGTCGTTAATGCTTGCCATGGTAGTCTTGGGGTCTTACTTTGTAATGTTGACAATCGGGGAATTTTCGCTTACCTTCTGCAAGCCTTCACATATTATGCTGTCGCCTTGGAGGTCTTTGGGGTTGATAATGATACCTTGGTCGGTGATGCCTTCCACCTCTACAATACGCTTATGCGCACGGCCGTCGCGTGCTATCCATACAAAGTTTTGATTGTCGGCATCGACAAGGACAGTGTTGATGGGAAGCACTACGGCCGTCTCCACCGAGTCGTTGACGAGCTCCACGTCGCAGAGCATACCAGGTAGTAGCAGGCCCTCGGGGTTGGATACGAGTATCTTTACATCATAGGAGCGCGAGAGAGCGTTGGCAGCCACACCGCGCTCACATATCTTGCCTGAGAATCGTCGGTCGCCCAGAGCACCTACCTTAATCCGGGCTTCACCGCCAAGCGTTATGTTGTGGATGTCGTTTTCGGCTATCGAGACGTTGACCTTCACATCGCTAATGTCTACCACCTTCACTGCTGGCATTCCTGGGATGACGTTCATGCCAGGGTCGATGTATTTCTCGGCCACGTAGCCGCTCTGCGTAGAGTAGAGATTAGCGTCGCTGAGAGCTTTTCGGGCTATCTGCTCGGCACTTTGGGCTGAGCGCAGGGCATTCTCCACCTCTACCCACTTTATGTCGGGTATGGCCTTCGCCTCATGCAGCCGCTTCATGCGTTTGTAGGTGTCCTGTGCCTGATTGAGAGCAGCTACAGTTATGTCGTGACTGTTGCGAAGGGTAGAGCCATCAAGCGTCGCCAGCAGTTGACCTTTGGATATGCGGTCGCCTTCATTGACCATCACTTGGCTCACGGTGCCGGCAGCTGCAAAACTCAGCGTGGAGCCTTTAGCCTCCTCTACGGTGCCAGAGTAGGCACGGCTCACTGTAAGGTCTGTAGGGAGCGCCATCAGCGTCTTAACCTTTATAGGAGGTTCTACGGTGGCTTTGGCCTTCCGATGACAGCTGGTGAATCCACCCAGCATGGTTATTAATATAAGGAGTGGCAGAAGATGTCTCATATGGGTTGGGTGTAGCATAAGTGGGAGTTGGTTGAAACGAGAGTATAGGGGGACCGGGATGATCCTCTTTCGTTAATTTTAACAATTCCATATGAGAAATGGTTTTGCTCTTTAGAATAAAAGTCCTGCCCTCAACTAATATGGGGGCAGGACCTTATAATGAGATTAGATAGTCTCTATTGGTATCAGAGGGCGGAGACAATCTCGCGTGTGTCGCGGGCTATCATCAGCTCTTCGTCGGTGGGGATTACTACCACCTTGACGCGCGAAGCGGGGGTGGAGATTAGGGTCTCTGTGCCGCGGGTTTTGGCGTTGACTTCACGATCGATTTCCACGCCCATAAAGCCCAGGGGAGCGCAGACGTTTTCGCGTACACCCACTTGGTTTTCGCCTACACCGCCAGTGAAGACTATCACGTCGAGGCCACCCATCTCGGCTGCATAAGCGCCTACATACTTGATGATACGCTGCTCATACATGTCAAGGGCCACCTTGGCGCGTTCGTTGCCAGCATTGACAGCGGCTTCTATCTCGCGCATGTCGTTGGATATCTCGGTGACGCCTGCCATACCGCTCTCCTTGTTGATGATGCGCTGTATGTCGTCCGGAGTATAGCCATGCTTCATCATCAGATAGGTGAGGACGCCCGGGTCAACGTCGCCCACGCGTGTACCCATGATGAGGCCTTCGGTAGGGGTGAGGCCCATCGATGTGTCTACACTCTCGCCGTTGAGTACGGCTGTGATGGAGCCGCCGTTGCCTATATGGCAGGTCACCATCTTGCAGTGCTTCAGGTCGATGCCCAGGAACTCAGCAGCGCGCTGCGACACGTAGCGATGGCTTGTGCCATGGAATCCATAGCGGCGCACACCATCCTCGGTGTAGAACTTATAGGGCAGGGCATACATATAGCTCTTGGCGGGCATCGTCTGATGGAAGGCGGTGTCAAATACACCTACTTGAGGCACCTCGGGCATAAGAGCCGTGATAGCCTCGATACCGGTGATGTTGGCCGGGTTGTGAAGGGGGGCCAGAGGATAGCAATCTTTCACCTGCTGGATTACCTCGTCGGTGATAAGCACGCTCGAATTGAACTTCTCGCCGCCATGTACCACGCGATGGCCCACGGCATCGATTTCGTCGTAGCTCTTGATACACCCCTCCTTGGGGTCGGTGAGGATGTTGAGGATTGCCTGAACGGCACCCTTGTGGTCAACGAGCCCCAGCTCCACAATCTCCTTGGAGCCATCGGCGCGCTTGAATTTCAAGAAACCGTCGTTGAGGCCTATCTTCTCCACGCCTCCCTCGGCAAGGGTGCGGTCGGTGTCGGTATCGATAAGCTTGTATTTAACGCTGCTACTACCGCAGTTGAGCACTAATATCTTCATAATCTATCTATTTTTTACTTTTGCCTTTTTACTTTTGCCTTTTGCCTTAATGCTTTTGCCTCAATTAAAGTCCTTTCAAGCCGAGAGCCTGATTGCAGGTCATGATGATGGTCTTGTAGATGTCCTCGGGGAAGCATCCGCGCGAGAGGTCGTTGACAGGAGCGGCCAAGCCTTGGAGGATAGGACCTACGGCTTGCACCCCACCCAGACGCTGCACGAGCTTATAGGCGATATTGCCCACCTCGAGCGAAGGGAATACGAGGGTGTTGGCGCGACCATTGAGGGGCGAGTTGGGACACTTAGAATGAGCCACACCGGGAACGATTGCAGCATCGGCCTGCAGTTCGCCGTCGATGATGAGATCAGGAGCCATCTGCTTGGCTATCTCTGTGGCTTCGATCACTTTGTCGACGCGCTCATGCTTGGCGCTACCCTTGGTGGAGAAGCTAAGGATGGCCACGCGTGGCTCGATGCCTGCGAGGTCGCGAGCTGTTTGGGCTGCCGATACGGCAATCTGAGCAAGCTCTTTGGCCGTTGGGTCGGGCACCACGGCGCAGTCAGCAAAGATAAGGATGTCATCTGTGCCAAATTGTGAGCCTTTAGGTAGGAGCATCAAGAAAGCTCCCGAGACGATATCGATGCCAGGTTGGGTCTTGAGCACTTGGAAAGCAGCGCGCAGCACATTGCCAGTAGTGTTCATGGCGCCAGCCACTTGGCCATCGGCGTCGCCACTCTTGATCATCAAGCAGCCGAGATATAGAGGATTGTGGGTAGTGAGACGGGCGTTCTCCATGGTGATACCCTTGCTCTTGCGGAGCTCGTAGAAGAGGGGAGCGTAGCGGTCGATGATAGATTCATCGGCGGGATTGATGATCACAGCATCCTTGATGTGGTCAAGCTTCATCTCCGAGGCCATAGCGAGGATATCCTTGGGGTCGCCTATGAGTGTGACGTGGGCTATGCCTTCTGCTATGATACGGTCGGCAGCTGTGAGTGTACGCGGTTCGGTACCTTCTGGTAGGACAATGCGCTGGGGGTGCGCCTTGGCCTTTGCGGTCATTTTTTCAAATAGATCCATTAGAGTATGTTTGATTAAGGTTGTTGAATTTCGATAATGATTGCCGAAGACCCTGTAGAGAGGGATGCAAGGGTATCCACTGCAAAAGTAGTGAATTATTGTCTATCTTTGTATAAAATCTTTAGAAAAAAACAATCATATTGCGCCACGTGTTATTCAGTAAAAACGTAAAATCAACTATTACTTAACAGAGAGCGACAACAATCATGAGCTACAGAAATTCGCGCGGCAGTAACAGCCGCAGAAACACATGGCTGGTAATAGGAGCATTGGTGCTTATCATCTTGCTCATCCTCTGGCTTACGATAGCTGACCTCTGGGGCGACACCGACGTCGCTGCCTGGATTTCCCCATTGCTGAATACTAACGCCAAACTTTTAGGATTATGATACTAGCAAGCATCGGTATCTCCACATGGCTTGTGTGGGGCCTCATAGGTGTTATCGGAGGTTATATGGCCGGAAGGCTCATCGGTAGCGGTCAGAGCATGGTGGTGCTCAACGTCGTAGTGGGCATCATCGGCGCCGTGATTGGAGGCTGGGTCACCATCTCCTATTTTGGCCAAAACGATCAGGGACAGACCCTCTCGCTTGTGGGGTCGGTAATTATTTGCGGACTCCTGTTGTGGGTGCTCAACATCTTTGTCAAGGGGCGCGACGAGCCCGATGAAGATTGACCCTCCTCCCACTCCCCCCCCTACAACAAATGGGAGCCATCTCTGCCAGCGGCAGGAGTGGCTCCCATTGTGTATGCTCTATCTCTTTGGTAGGGAATAGAGGGGATGTGTTTACTTGTTGACAACGCGGCGCTCTTTGATACGAGCCTTCTTGCCGGTGAGTTGACGAAGGTAGTAGAGCTTAGCGCGGCGCACCTTGCCATACTTGTTGATGGTGATGGAGTCGATGAATGGCGATTCGATGGGGAAGATACGCTCCACGCCGATATTGTCGCTCATCTTGCGCACGGTGAAACGCTTCTTGTCGCCTTCGCCTGAGATGCGGATCACTACGCCACGATACTGCTGGATACGCTCCTTGTTGCCTTCCTTGATACGGTAAGCCACGGTGATGGTGTCACCAGGGCCAAAGTCGGGATGCTGCTTGCCTGTGGCGTAAGCCTCGTTGACAACTTTAATTAAGTCCATGATAATTCTTTGGGTTAAGTAAGAGGGTTAACAATATTGCAATATTAACAGGCTGCACGTCCTGCCAGAGATTGCCAAATCGGCTGCAAAGGTAAGCATTTTTTCCTTAACCACCAAATACTTGAGCATTAAAGTGCGCCCAATCTGTGGGGAACTGACCTGTCTCGTCAAGAAAAGTGTGGTGAGGACCCTTGTTTTCGTCAAGAAAAATGTCATAAATCCCAATTTTTTCGTCAAGAAAAGTGTAATTACCTTTGAAATTCAAATATTTATCCATACCTTTGCGCTCACCAAATAGTAGACTATGTATAGAGAGATAATCCAAGACCTCCTGAAATGGAAAAGCCATCCCGCCCGCAAGCCCTTAATACTCAACGGAGCGCGACAGGTGGGGAAAACTTATATATTAAAAGAGTTTGGAAGCCGACATTATGAAAATGTGGCCTATCTCAATTGCGACAACAACCCCGACGTAGAGCATCTTTTCGACGACTACAACATCCCTCGTATATTACGCGCCATAAGCGCTTTGACCGGCCAGCCAATCGTGGAGGGTAAGACGCTTATAATTCTTGATGAAGTGCAGGAAGCAAAGCGAGGTCTTTCAGCTCTTAAGTATTTTTGTGAGGAAGCCCCTGGTTATCATATCGTAGTGGCTGGTTCGCTCTTGGGCATTACTCTCCATCCGGGCGTTTCTTTCCCCGTAGGTAAAGTTGACTTGTTATCAATGCGTCCTATGAGTTTTCGGGAGTTTCTTCTGGCCAAGGACAATCAGCCGTTGGTGGAGTTGCTTGAAAGTAAAGATTGGGAAGCGCTCACCACCATTCATTCTCGGTTGGTAGAACTGTTGCGAGAATATTATTTTGTAGGGGGAATGCCCGAGGCCGTACAAAGATATATGGCTACCAACGACGTGTGGGAGGTGAGAAAAGTACAGAAGGAGATTCTCACTTCCTATAGAGATGATATATCTAAACATGCTCCTCTACAGGAGGCGATAAGGATAGGGCAGGTGTGGCGTTCAATTCCATCTCAATTAGCGAGAGAAAACAAGAAGTTTATCTATTCCTCAATACGTCAAGGCGCAAGAGCAAAAGAGTTTGAGGTCGCCATCCAATGGCTCATTGATAGTGGTCTTGTATATAAAGTAAATAGGGTAAACCGACCCACTCTCCCGTTGAGCTTCTATGAAGACATTAACGTCTTCAAGCTCTATATGCTTGACTGTGGGTTGTTGGGAGCCCTTAGCGATACCCCTCCCAGCCAAATGCTTATTGGCAATAACGTGTTTCAAGAATACAAGGGCGCTTTCACAGAGAACTTCGTGCTCTGTGAACTGCAAATGCTGCATGAGGGGAAAATTAGTTATTACACTAATGCTAATTCTACTCTTGAAGTAGACTTTTTGATACAACGCGAGGATACGATATTGCCTATAGAGGTGAAAGCAGAGACCAATCTTAAATCTAAGTCGCTGAGACAGTTTATTTCCGATAATCCCACGTTGAAGGGCTTAAGATTTTCAATGTCGCCTTATAGAATTCAAGATTGGATGACCAATGTGCCTCTTTATGCTGTGAGGCCTTTTTTACAATAGTTTAAAATTATGAACGTTACGGATATTACCATAGATAGTTACGACTATGCGCTGCCTGATGAACGCATAGCCCGTCATCCCTTGGCCGAGCGCGACCACTGCCGTTTGCTGGTGCGCAATGCTGAGGGGGAGATTTCCCACCATCGTTTTGACGAACTTCCCGAGCTCCTCGCTCCTGACACCCTGCTGGTCTACAACGACACGCGGGTCATCAACGCACGTCTGCGCTTTCGTAAGGCTTCGGCGATGGCTCAGCACGAGGGAGCGTCAATCGAGGTGTTTTGCCTCGAGCCGCTCTCTCCTGCCGACTATGAGCGCGCCTTTGCCTCCACGGCCGGAGGCAGCTGGCTCTGCTTCGTAGGCAACAGTAAGCGCTGGAAGAATGGGCCTCTGGCCCTCAAAGTTGACATTCCTGAGGTAGGCGCAGTCACCCTCGTGGCCGAGCGCCTTGAGAAGCGGGGCAATGCCTCCGTGATCCATTTCTCGTGGGACAATCCTCAGGTGACCTTCTCTCAGATTATCTCTGCTGCTGGCGAGATACCCATCCCTCCCTATCTCAATCGCTCGACTGAGGAAGCCGACTCCACCGACTATCAGACCGTCTATTCCCGATGGGAAGGCTCAGTGGCCGCTCCCACGGCAGGCCTCCACTTCACCCCTGAGTTGCTCGACCGCCTCGACAAGAAGGGAGTACTCCGAGTAGGGGTGACGCTCCACGTCGGCGCCGGCACGTTCCAGCCCGTAAAAAGTTCTCAGATAGGCGACCACCCAATGCACAGCGAATGGATAAGTGTGGAGCGGAGTGTCATAGAGCGCTTGGCGGCTCACAAAGGGCCCATAGTGGCCGTAGGCACTACCAGCGTCCGCACTCTCGAAAGCCTCTATCATATTGGTTGCTTGATGAAGGCTGGACAGTGGCATGGCGAGGTGGAGCAGTGGTGGCCTTATAGCGGTGCGCCCCAGTTGGCCATGAGTCGTCAAGAAGCGCTGGCGACTTTGCTGGCTGATGCTGATATCTCAGCCACTGGTCGCTTGATAGCTTCTACGAGGATAATTATTGCCCCTGGCTATCGGTATAGGATAGTAGACCGCCTCATCACCAACTTTCACCAGCCGCGCTCCACGCTGCTCCTGCTCGTTGCGGCTATGATAGGCGACGATTGGCGCTCAGTATACAATGAGGCACTCCACGAGGGCTATCGCTTTTTGAGCTATGGCGACGCATGTCTCTTTGAATAATTCAGAGAAATATGTTATCTTTGCAGCCTGAAAACGCTAAACCGTTACCTTTAGAAGATAAAACATAGCTAATGGGCAAAATCATAGCGATTGCTAACCAAAAAGGTGGTGTAGGGAAGACCACCACTACTATAAATCTTGGCGCTTCTCTGGCCGCTGAGGGCAAAAAAGTGCTTATCGTGGATGCTGACCCACAGGCCAACGCCACCTCGGGCTATGGTATACGTCCGGAGGATATGTCGTCGTCGATCTACGAATGTCTGGCCGACGACTACCCCGTGGCAGGCTCGCAGGTGGAGACGTGTGTCAAGGGCCTTGACCTTGTGGGTTCGCGTATCGACTTGGCAGGCGCTGAGATTGAGCTTATCAACCGTCCCGACCGTGAGAAGGTGCTAAAGCGCTGCTTGGCGCCCGTGGCTCCGCTCTACGACTATATCCTCATCGACTGCTCTCCCTCGCTGGGATTGATTACCGTCAATGCTCTCACAGCTGCCAACTCGGTGATTATCCCTGTGCAAGCCGAATATTTTGCTCTCGAAGGTATCACCAAGCTTATCAACACCATACGCATCATCAAGCCCAAACTCAATCCTGGGCTGGAGATTGAAGGCTTCTTGCTGACGATGTATGACGCGCGTCTGCGTCTGGCCAACCAAATCTACGAAGAGCTGAAAGGCCACTTCGGCGACATGGTGTTTAACACCGTCATCCCACGCAACATCCGCCTCTCGGAGGCTCCGTCGCATGGCTTGCCGGCTCTTCTCTACGACCCCGAGAGCCGTGGCGCTACATCCCACATAGCCTTGGCGCGTGAGATTATCTCGCATGAACGCGCCAAAAGCTAACCCTACAAGACATCTTCCATTAAGAATTCTCCCCCAATCATATATCTCACATAATGTCGATAAAACGCAACGCTTTAGGCCGTGGCCTTGACTCACTGATATCGATGGACGACGTGCCTGCACGTGGCTCCTCAGCCATCAATGAGATACCTCTCGACCAGATTACCCCCAATCCTGAGCAGCCACGCTCCACCTTTGACGAGGAGGCCCTTGCCGAGCTCGCTGCCTCAATACGCGAATTGGGTATCATTCAGCCGTTGTCGTTGCGCAAGATGGGCCCCGACCTTTACCAGATAATAGCTGGAGAGCGTCGTTTTCGCGCTGCTAAGATGGCTGGCCTCTCCACAATCCCGGCCTATATCCGCACCGCCAACGACAGCGAAATCACCGAGATGGCCCTCATTGAGAACATACAGCGCGAGGACCTCAATGCCATCGAGATTGCCCTCACATTCAAGAAACTTATCGATCAGTATTCGCTGACGCAAGAGCGCTTGAGCGACCGCGTGGGCAAGAAGCGCGCCACCATTGCCAACTTCCTTCGCCTGCTCCATCTCCCTGCTGAGGTGCAACTGGGGCTGCGCGATCGCCGTATCGATATGGGCCATGCTCGCGCCCTGCTCGGCATCGCCGACCCTACGGCCCAGCTCAAACTTTACAACCGTATCCTCAAGGAGGGACTGTCGGTGCGCAAGGTGGAGGAGCTCGCCAAGGCCTGGCGCGACAATGCTGAGGCCGCTGTAGACGCTGAGGGCGCAAAGGGTCAGGCTGCCAATAGCCACGACTTTGACCTGCTGCGCAATCACCTGACGGCCCGTTTCGGCACCCCCGTGAAGTTTTCCTGCGACCGCTCCGGTAAAGGGAGTATCGCCTTCACCTTTAAAAACGAAGATGAGCTGGAGCGTCTGATCTCGCTCTTTGACCAGATGCAAGTCCAAGACACCTAATCCTCCTAATCACCCATCATGCACAATACCCGACTTAAACATATCTTTGCTCAACTATCTATGGCGGCACTTTGTCGTCGGCAGTCGTTGCGGTGTGGGGTAGTGGTGGTGATGCTCGTGGCGTTGGTCTCTGGCGAGGTGTATGGACAGATGCCTATCAGGCCTCAGCGTCGTGTGGAGCCTACGGTGCTCCCCGATTCCATACCGCTCT
This sequence comes from Bacteroidales bacterium, assembly GCA_020859845.1. Classification (GTDB taxonomy): domain Bacteria; phylum Bacteroidota; class Bacteroidia; order Bacteroidales; family Muribaculaceae; genus Paramuribaculum. The sequence continues at coordinate 5,895 of JAJBVL010000001.1, read as the reverse complement.
CGGAGGTAATCTCTGTGCCCTCAGTGGTTGAGGTCGACAGCATCTCCACTCTTGGCGACTCGCTGGCGGTGACTCCAGTCGACACGATTCCTATCTTTGACTCTCCCATCATGAAGAGTCTGCCCGAGGACCAACGCCCCGGATATCAGGAGATGAAGCTCAAGGTGTTCAACCCCGACCCCACCCGCGCTGTATGGCTTTCGGCGCTGTGTCCGGGCCTTGGGCAGATCTACAACCGCCGTTTCTGGAAACTCCCCTTGGTCGTGGCCGGCTTTATGGGTCTTGGCTATGGCACGTCGTGGAACAACATGATGCTCCGCGACTATACCCGCGCCTATGCCGACATCATGGACAGCGACCCCACCACCAACAGCTATATGGACTTCTTCCCCTCCACCACCAAGGAGGAAGACCTCAACAAGACGTGGCTCACCAACATCCTTAAGAGCCGCAAAGACTATTATCGTCGCAATCGCGACCTCTGTATAATATGTATGGTCGGAGTGTATTTTCTGGCCATGGTCGACGCCTATGTCGACGCCTCCTTGGCCCACTTTGACATTACCCCCGACCTCTCAATGCAAGTGGCGCCCGCTCTTATACAAGACGGGCGCAACAACCTGCCAAGCGTGGGGCTTCACTGGGCCTTCACCTTCTAACCCCCGCTCTATCCCCAATCCTCCAAATCTCTCCACATCATCCACCAATGAAAAAGATTCTCATCACCTTAGCAATCTCCTCTTGGAGCGCTCTGACGGCCTGGAGCGCTTCGTCGATCCTTGACATCAAACATTCTATCACCGACGATAACGTAATAGCCCCCGAGAGCTTTGAGACGAAAGCTCGCGAGCTCGAAGAGAACTATTACCTCCAGCGCTTTGCTGCGAGGGCCGAGGATAGCGGCTCGGCTGTCACTGGCACTCCTGCGGAGTATGAGCAGTTGCTCAGCCAGCTGCCCACCGAGATTGAGATGCCCTACAACTCTATAGTGGGTCGATTTATCGACATGTATCTCGGCAAGCGCCGCGACTTGGTGGCCGACATGTTGGCTCTCCATAATTATTATGGCAACATCTTTATCGAGGAGCTCTCGCGCGAGGGTATCCCTTTGGAGCTGCAATATCTGCCAGTAATCGAGTCGGCTCTCAACCCCAATGCCGTGTCGAAGGCTGGGGCCGTAGGCCTTTGGCAGTTTATGCCCACCACGGCCACGGGTATGGGACTGGAAGTAAACTCGCTCGTTGACCAGCGTCGCGACCCTCGCTTAGCTTCACGCAACGCTGCCCGCTATCTGCGCCAACTCTATGATATCTACGAAGACTGGAGCTTGGCCATCGCCGCCTACAATTGTGGTCCCGGCAATGTCAACAAGGCTCTGCGTCGCGCCGGTGGTGGCAAGAAAGACTTCTGGGAGATCTACGAGTATCTCTTGCCCGAGACTCGTGGCTATGTCCCCGCTTTCATCGCTGCCAACTTTGTGATGAATTATTATAGCAAGTATGGTATCCGACCCACGCTCGTCAAGCAGCAGCTGGTCACCGACACTGTCCATGTGGCCAATCGCGTCCACTTTGACCAGATAGCCGAGGTGCTCAATATTCCTATCGATGAGATAAGGATGCTCAACCCTCAATTTCGTAAGGATGTAATCCCTGGCGACAATCACGCATATGCTCTCGTGCTCCCTTCGCAGCAGTGTCTGAGCTACATCATGAGCGAGAAGACGATCCTCGATAATGAACTGGCTGCCCACAGCCGTCGCACCACCGTGGAACCAGGCCAACTCTTGGCCGACAATGGTGAAGAGGGCGCAGTGGTGGAGCGCCTTGTGACGAAGACCCACGTGGTGAAGCGCGGTGAGAACCTCCGCGACATCGCCAAGAAGTATGGCGTCAGCGCCACCGACATCAAGCGCTGGAACAAACTGCGCAGCTCCAAGGTTAAGGCTGGCGCTAAGCTCACAATCCAAGTGTATGAGAAGGTGGCCGCTCCTGCTGATGATGTCCTGTTGGCCTCCAACTCCTCCACGGCTTCGGAGCCCGCTGCTACCACTTCCTCATCCTCAACGTCGTCAAAGAAGAAGACCTCTACTCAAGCCTCGCAGTCGTCGTCAAAGAGCTCTTCAGCGTCGGCCTCCAAGTCAAAGAGCACATCCTCTAAAACTACTGCTAAAACTTATAAGGTAAGGAAGGGTGACACCCTCGACAAGATAGCGCGCAATCATGGCGTCACCATCGCTGCCTTGCGCAAGGCCAACGGTATGAGCGCTAACGCATCCAAGATTACCGTGGGCCAGACTCTCAAAATCCCCTCCAAATAAAGTTCCCTCCCACCAACCCTCTAGGGGGTCGTTTCAATTAGCACAGGCTGCCCCTGGCATATAAGCACCCTCCTCTGCACTGCGAAAGCTACCGCAGTCGACAAAGAGAAAAAGAAGCTTGGAGGGAGTGTTTTCAAATTGTTTTTTTTAACTAAATTTAAGCCTCTCCAGCGCTCATTATATCCAATCTTACTATTAACTTTGCCTTATGATTTAATCAAAAATCAATACCATCAAATTCATAACCTCTAAGTAATGGATATTAATAATATCATGAGCGCTCTGGAGGCCAAGCATCCAGGCGAGAAAGAGTATCTTCAAGCAGTGAGAGAGGTGCTCCTTTGCGTAGCTGACACCTACAACCAGCACCCCGAATTTGAGCGTGCGCGCATCATCGAGCGTATGGTAGAGCCTGACCGTATCGTCACCTTCCGTGTCACATGGACCGACGACCGCGGCGAAGTGCAGACCAATCTCGGCTATCGTGTGCAGTTTAACAACGCCATTGGACCTTACAAGGGCGGCATACGTTTCCACGCTTCGGTCAACCTCTCTATCCTCAAGTTCCTTGGATTTGAGCAGACCTTCAAGAATGCCCTCACCACGCTGCCTATGGGTGGCGCCAAGGGTGGTAGCGACTTCTCGCCTCGCGGCAAGAGCGAAGCCGAAATCATGCGTTTCTGCCAGGCCTTCATGCTTGAACTATGGAAAAACATCGGCCCCGACCGCGATGTGCCCGCAGGTGATATCGGCGTTGGCGGACGCGAAGTGGGCTACATGTACGGCATGTACAAGAAGCTCGTCAACCAGTGTGATGGCTCGATGACCGGCAAGGCTCTCGAGTTTGGCGGCTCGCGTATACGTCCCGAGGCCACAGGCTTTGGCGCTCTCTACTTCGTGCAGAGCATGCTCCATGAGATGAATCAAGACATAAAGGGCAAGACCATCGCCGTCTCTGGCTTTGGCAATGTGGCTTGGGGAGCTACCCTTAAGGCCAACGAGCTGGGCGCTAAGGTGGTGACTATCTCTGGTCCCGACGGATATATCTACGACCCCGAAGGTGTCTCTGGCGACAAGATCGACTATATGCTCTATCTGCGCGCCACCGGCGACGACATCGTGGCTCCCTATGCTGAACGCTATCCCGAAGCCACCTTCTATCCTGGCCGCAAGCCTTGGGAGCAGAAGGTCGACATCGCCCTGCCATGCGCCACTCAGAATGAGCTCGGCGGCGAGGATGCCCAGCAGCTCATCGCCAACGGCGTGTTGCTTTGCGCCGAGGTGAGCAACATGGGTTGTACCCCCGAGGCTATCGACGCCTTCATCGCTGCTCGTGTGCCTTACGGTCCTGGCAAGGCTGTCAACGCTGGCGGCGTGGCCACCTCGGGCCTGGAGATGACTCAAGACGCTATGCACCTCCAGTGGAGTGCCGAGGAGGTTGATGCCAAGCTCCACACCATCATGCGCGACATCCACGGCCAATGCGTGAAGTATGGCACCGAGCCCGATGGCTATCTCAACTATATGAAGGGCGCCAACATCGCCGGCTTCATGAAGGTGGCCAACGCCATGCTCGGCGAAGGCGTGATATAAGAGCATTAGCTGAGAGTAGATGGCCTTAAAAGCTGAAAAGCTAAAAAGGCTAAGAAACAATTGAGGGCGGCATCCCAGTCTGGGAGAGCCGCCCTCTCTATCCTCTCTGTCCTCTGTCCTCTCTGCGCAGCTCTATCCTCTGTCCTCTGTCCTCTCTGCGCAGCTCTATCCTCTATCTCTCTATCCCTCTGATTTTCTTTCCCTCTAATTTCTATCTCTCTGATTTTATTCGTAACTTTGTAGCCGCAATGTAAATACATTATCATCCAATCCTGGAAATCACATTAACAACCCTCTAACCCTATGCCCCAATCACATCTCTTTCCCCGCTTGGCAGCGCCAGCAGCTATGGCAGCGCTGATACCCTTGACGGCTTGCAATGGCGACAAGAAGGCTGAGGAAAAGCCTCTCAACATCGTCTACATTATGACCGACGACCATACAGCCCAGATGATGAGCTGCTATGACACCCGCTTTGCTCACACCCCCAACCTCGACCGTATTGCAGCCGATGGTGTGCGCTTCACCAATAGTTTTGTGGCCAACTCGCTCAGCGGCCCTTCGCGTGCCTGCATGCTCACCGGCAAGCATAGCCACAAAAACGGCTTTACCGACAACACTACCTGCGTATTCGATGGCAGCCAGCCCACCTTCCCCAAATATCTTCAGGAGGCTGGATATGAGACCGCCATCTTTGGCAAGTGGCACCTTGAAAGCCTTCCCACCGGCTTCGACACCTGGGAAATAGTGCCTGGACAGGGCGACTACTACAACCCCGACTTCATCCAGATGAATGGCGACACCATCGTGCGCCACGGCTATTTGACCAACCTTATCACCGACCTCAGCCTCGACTGGCTGGAGAATCAGCGCGACAAGGACAAACCCTTCTGCCTCCTTATCCATCACAAAGCTATCCACCGCAACTGGATGGCCGACACCTGCAATCTGGAGCTTTACGAGGACCAAGTGTTTGAGCTCCCCGAAAACTTCTACGACGACTATGCAGGTCGCGAGGCTGCCTCTACCGCAGAGATGCGTATCGCCGACCACATGGACCTCATCTACGACCTGAAGATGAACCGTGCCGACAAGCAGAGCGACCTCAAGGAGCGCTATGAGAGCTATTACAACCGCATGGACTCGGCTCAAATGGCTCGCTGGGATGCTTTCTACGGCCCCATGATCGAGGACTTCTATAGCAAGAACCTCAAGGGTCGCGATCTTGCTGAGTGGAAATACCAGCGCTACATGCGCGACTATCTCAAGACCGTCAAGAGTCTCGACGACAACGTAGGCCGTGTGCTCGACTATCTTGAGGAGAAAGGTCTGCTCGACAACACCCTCGTGGTCTACACCTCCGACCAAGGTTTCTACATGGGCGAGCACGGATGGTTTGACAAGCGCTTCATGTATGAGGAGTCGTTCCACACGCCTCTCATCATGCGTCTGCCTAAGGGCTTCGACCGTCGTGGCGACATCAACCAGCTTGTGCAAAACATCGACTATGCTCCCACCTTCATGGAGATAGCCGGCATCAAGGAGATTCCCGCCGACATCCAAGGTCGCTCTATCCTGCCTCTGCTGAAGGGCGAGGATCCCGAGGACTGGCGCGAGACGCTCTACTACCACTTCTATGAGTATCCTGCAGAGCACATGGTGAAGCGTCATTACGGTGTGCGCGACGACCGCTACAAGCTCATCCACTTCTACAACGACATCGACCAGTGGGAACTCTACGACCTTCAGGAGGATCCCCACGAAATGAACAATCTCTACGGCAAGCCTGGCATGGAGGAAATCACACAGCAGATGATGGAGAAGCTCCATCAGGCTCAGGTGGAGTATGACGACCCCATCGAGCAGTCGCTCCAGAAATAACCACGACGATATCTGCGTCATATCTTACAAAATGGGTTGTGTCACTACTGGCACAACCCATTTTCTTCTTCTACTAATACAAGGAGTCTGTGGTAGTAAAG
>JAJBVL010000054.1 GCA_020859845.1 Bacteroidales bacterium | reverse complement strand
TTAACATGTAAGATTTTGGACATCGTAGCAAAAATTTAGTAGTTGAATAAATTTTGCTTCGATGCAAAGTTCTTAGGATTAGTGGGTTAGCTTAGATTTTGGAGGTTATTTAACATTCATTAACGCCCAAATATGGGCCATTATGAGTTATAATTTTGCTTTTGTAAGGGAGATTTATTAATTTTGCACTGACCTTCGTCCGTCAGTAATTATTCAGTCTATGAAGTCTTCATTTGTTAAATATCCTAAAGGCATCCAGTCGTTCTCTTCCCTGAGGAAAGAGGGGTATATTTATGTGGACAAGACTGAATATGTATACCGTCTCGCTACGATGGGGAAGGCAATTATCGAGGAATATTTTAGGCACATAAATAAACACTTATAGAAGTAATAATAAAGGACAAAATGTAAAATAATTAAATGTGGAGTGTGTCCACGATGGGAATCGTGGACACTCACTGCTTAGAAATAAGCAGAATATGAACAAGGAAATTTATTTCCCAGCACAAAAAAGTTTTTCATGAACTAAGGTTTTTGGGGCTTCGATGAGAATCGCGGCCCCTTTTTTCTCGGGTAAACAACCTTTCTATCTATAAGAGAGCAGAAACATGCAAATCTTACAACGGGGAGTGAAAAAAATAGCGGATTTAACGTTTTTTAAGGGGAGCAGGATAAAGGAGGGCGGGGATAGACGGGAGCTATTTTTGCGCCAATCAAGATAATGCTTTATGAAAAAGACTCTTACAATCACTCTTGAGGTCAAGGAGATATTCTTTGACATCATGAACAAGACCCACCTGACGGGTCGTAGTCGCAACGCTGCGGATGCCTCGGCCTACGAGCTTACTTCCCACATGGAGGTGAGCCAGGACGAGGAGAATTCTTATCAAGTGCGCCGCAGCATGACCAACGCTTTTAGCGACCTGAAGACAGAGCTGGCAGAGTATCTGGATGAGGAAGCAACGACAGCCAACAATCTCATCCACGAGAAGGTAGACGCTGATGGGCAACTCGTGCTGGCTCTCTCGATGCCCTCCAACTACAATCTCGCTGCTGCCGATGCCCTCGGCAACGGGATGCATCAGTATCTTGTCAATCGCTCCATTGCCGATTGGTTTATGATAACCAACAAGGCCGATGCCACGGACTATGTGAAGCTGGCTGTGGAAGCCCTTGATCATGGAAAACGGGCGCTCTACAAACGAGAGCGCCCGCAAAGGCCGGAATATAAGGCTTAATTTCGTAAAAGCTGAAAAGCTAAAAGCTTTAGAGGAGGGCTGCGCAGGCTGCAGCTACGGTCTCACCGAGGGTGGGGTGGCCGTGGATTGCGCGAGCCACTTCGGAGGCAGTGAGGCCTGCGGCGATGGCTGTGGCCAGTTCTTGCACGAGGTCGGCAGCATGGGGGCCGCAGATATGAGCGCCAAGCAGACGTCCGCTCTCAGCGTCGGCTATCACCTTGGCGAGACCATCTGTCTCGCCCATGGCCAGGGCCTTGCCGTTAGCGCGAAACATCGTCTTAGCAATCTTCACTTGACGGTCGGCACACTGCTCCTCGGTCAAGCCCACCATGGCACACTCTGGCTCGGTGAACACCGCGGATGGCACAGGCTCCAGAGGCTGGTCGAGCCCCAGCGTCACCTTGCCTTGAGCCGTGGCAGCATGAGCCAACATACAACGAGCGTTGACATCGCCTATGGCAAAGATGCCGGGGACGGAGGTGGCCATCTTGTCGTCGACCACGATGGCTCCGCGCTGCAGCTCGATGCCAGCCTCGGCGGACCCTTCGGGTACCACAGGCCGACGCCCTACAGCCATCAGCACCATCTGAGCCTCCACCTCCTTTACCTTGCCTTTGGAGTCGTAGACCACCTGTAGATGGTCGTTCTCCAAGCGGTTAATGGCTGTGACGGCGGCGCCGGTGATGATGTTGACGCCACGCTTCTTCATAGCCATGCGCAGACGCTTGGCTATCTCAGCGTCGAAGGGAGGCAATATCTCCTTGCAATACTCCACCACCGTCACCTCCACGCCGAAAGCGTTGAGGATGGAGGCAAACTCCATGCCTATCACGCCTCCGCCGATGATGACGATCGACTGGGGGAGCGCTTCGAGGCTGAGCAACTCGTCGCTGGAGATAGCCAATTCTGCTCCTGGGATGGGGAGCGATGCTGGATGAGAGCCAGTGGCTATGATGATTTGAGGGGCAGTGTATTCTTCGCCGTTGACCTCCACCGTGGAGGGGCTGGAGAGACGGGCGGTGCCTTTCACCACGTTAACCTTGCTGAGGAGCGTGGCCACGCCTTGACGCAGTTGGCCCACCACCTCATCCTTGCGCTTCATGGCTGCGGGCCATGAGAGCTTCACCCCCTCGGCTTCCACGCCAAAGGGGGCGCCCTCCTTGACGAGGCGCGCTATCTCGGCCGAGCGGCAGAGGGCTTTTGTGGGGATACAACCACGATTGAGGCAGGTGCCACCGAGCTCGTCGCGCTCTATCAGCACCACCTCTTTGCCCAAGGCTGCGGCCTCGGCGGCAGTCTCATAGCCGCCGGGGCCGCTTCCTATAATTATAATATCGGATGTAGTCATTTTGCTCCGGGATTATGCTTTGAGATCCTTGTAGGTCACCACAGGGTTGAGGGCAGCCTGAGTGTCGTCGGGCTTGCGGATAGGCGTGTTGTGGGGCGCCTCCTTGACAATCTCTGGGGTGTCCTTGGCCTCGCGGGCGATGTCGCGCATCACGGCGATAAACTCGTCGAGGGTCTCGCGGCTTTCGGTCTCGGTAGGCTCTATCATCAGGCTCTCGTGGAAGAGGAGCGGGAAGTAGATGGTGGGAGCGTGGAAGCCATGGTCGAGCAGACGCTTGGCGATGTTGAGCGTCGTGACGCCGGTCGACTTGTCGATAAGCCCGTCAAATACAAACTCATGCTTGCACACACGGTCGATGGGCAGCAAGTAGAGGTCGCGCAGCGCTTCCTTAATATAATTGGCGTTGAGCGTAGCCAGCGAACCAGCGAGCATCAGGCCCTCGGCGCCGAGCGACAGGATGTAGCTCAAGGCGCGCAGTTCCACAGCGAAGTTGCCGAGGAAGCATGACACCTGCCCCAGCGAGTCCTTGTCGTAGACCAGCTTGTAGGAGCCATCGTCCTGACGCACCACGCGTGGATTGGGCAAGAACTTCTCCAGCCCGGCACGCACACCTACCGGGCCAGCACCAGGACCGCCGCCGCCGTGAGGCGTTGAGAAGGTCTTGTGGAGATTGATATGCATCACGTCGAAGCCCATATCGCCGGGACGAGCCTTGCCGAGCATGGGGTTGAGGTTGGCGCCGTCGTAATACATCAGCGCGCCGGCCTCGTGGACTATCTTGGCAATCTCGGGGATGTTGTATTCAAAGATACCTACGGTGTTGGGGTTGGTCATCATCACGGCTGCCACGGTGTCGTCGAGCAACGGACGCAGGGCCTCTACGTCGACAGTGCCGTCGGGGAGACTCTTCACCTCCACCACCTTGAGCCCCGCCACGGCGGCTGAGGCGGGGTTGGTGCCATGGGCCGAGTCGGGGACGATGACCTTCACACGCTTGGAGTCGCCTCGGCTCTCATGGTAGGCGCGGATCACCATCAAGCCCGTCAGTTCGCCTTGAGCGCCAGCGTAGGGGTTGAGCGTAAACTCGGCCATGCCGCCAATCTCCGACAGCGAACGCTGGAGGATGTAGTAGGCCTCGAGAGCGCCTTGAGTGGTGGCTACAGGCTGCTTGGGGTGGAGGCCGGCCATGGAGCGGAGGGTAGCCATCTCGTCGTTGATCTTGGGATTGTACTTCATCGTACATGAGCCCAGAGGATAGAAGCCAGTGTCAACGCCAAAGTTGTTGTTGCTCATATTTGTGTAGTGGCGCACGAGTGTCAGCTCGTCGACCTCGGGCAGCTCGGGAGCCTCCTGGCGCAGGAGGTCTTTGGGGAGCTGCTCCACGTTGCCTTCAAGATGATTGGAAGGCAGCTTGTAACCACGGCGACCGGGACGCGAAAGCTCAAAGACGAGCTTGCCATAATATTCTCTGTTCATAGCTATGTCTTCAGGCTTTAAGGGATTTTACTATTTCTACATACTTCTCCAGCTGTGCGCGGGTCTGCATCTCGGTGACGGCAATCAGCAGACGGTCGTCGGCGATACGCACACCAGCGAGGATGCCATGCTCGATGGCCTCGTCGATGAGGGCCTTGGCGGGGAAGGAGGTGGTCATCACCATCTCGTTGAGGAATGGACGGTCGGGGAAGGTGAGCTTCATCTTGCCTGTGGCCTCCAGCTCCTTGGCGAGCCAGTGGGCACCGGCATAGCCTTGGTTGGCCACGTCGCGGAGCCCAGCGTTGCCCATCAGCCCCATATAGATGGTGGCGTAGAGGGCCATCAGTCCTTGGTTGGAGCAGATGTTGCTCGTGGCCTTGTCGCGGCGGATGTGTTGCTCGCGTGCCTGCAGGGTGAGGACGAATACTCGACGGCCTTCGGCGTCGGTAGTGGCGCCCACGATGCGCCCGGGCATCTTGCGGATGAGCGCCTTGGTGGTGCACATATATCCGAGGTATGGGCCGCCATAGCAGAGGGGCATACCCAGCGACTGGGCATCGCCACAAGCTATATCAGCGCCCCACTCGCCGGGGGTGCGTAGCACAGCCAGGTCGGCAGCCACAGCGTTGATTACCATCAGCGCCTTAGCCTTGTGGATCATGTCGGCCACGCCAGTGAAGTCTTCCACGATGCCGTAGAAGTTTGGCTGGGCCAAAATAACGCCTGCCACATCGCCCTCGGCGAGCTTGGCTTCGAGGTCCTTGAGGTCGGTCACGCCATTATCCTCGGCAATAGTGTCGACCTTCACGCCGTGGTAGTGGGCGTAGGTCATGACCACGTAGCGCACGTCGGGGTTGAGCGTAGCGCTTACCAGCACACGATTGCGCTTACGAGCGGCGGCAACGGTCATCAGCATGGCTTCGGCGGTAGCGGTGGTGCCATCATACATCGAAGCGTTGGAGACATCAAGACCCGTCAGCTGAGTCATCATGCTCTGATACTCAAAGATATACTGGAGGGTGCCCTGAGAGATTTCGGGCTGGTAGGGAGTGTAGGCTGTCAGAAATTCGCTACGGGAGAGCAGCGAGGGGATCACGGCTGGAGCGTAGTGGTCGTAGTAGCCGGCACCGGCAAAGCAAGTGAGGGTGCGGTTTTTGCGACCGAGGGCGTCAAAGAAGTCGCGCACCTCCTTCTCGCTCTTCTCCTCGGGGAGCTGGTATGGGCGCTTGAGCTTTAGCTCCTCAGGCACATCGCTGTAGAGTTCGTCAAGGGCCTTCATACCACAACGGGCCAACATCTCCTGGATGTCGGCCTCGGTGTGTGGGAAGTAACGGTGGGTCATTGTTTAGTGAGCCTCTTTTTCACAGAATGCTTTGTAGGCAGCCTCGTCCATGAGGCCTTCGAGTTCGCTGGGGTCGGTGAGTTCCACCTTGATAATCCAGTTGGCGAGAGCGTCCTTGTTGATGAGGCCGGGGTTGTCGATGAGGAGCTCGTTGGCTTCGATGACGGCGCCAGATACGGGAGCAATAAGGTCGCTGGCAGCTTTTACGCTTTCTACGGCGCCAAAGTCTTCGCCGGCGGTGATGTCGTCGCCTTGCTCGGGCATATCGACGTAAACTACGTTGCCGAGGGCGTGTTGAGCATAGTCAGAGATGCCGATGTAGCCGATGTTGCCGTCTACGCGGACGTATTCGTGGGTGGGGGAATAGTAGATCATTGTTTATGATGTTTATTGTGTTATTACTCTTGGGGGGTCTCCGCTGCACAGCAGCGGAGCACGGTGGCAGGCTGTGGGGCCTATGGGGGGCTATGGGGGCTATTTTTTGTAGCTCTTTTTGTAGAATTTTTTGGGGACAACGCGGGCGGGATAGGTCTTCTTGCGGATGCGGACAAGGACCTCGGTGTCGCGGGCTGCATAGTCGGCGTCGATGAGGGCCATGGCGATGCTCTTGTCTACCGAGATGCCACGATAGCCGGTGGTGACGTGGCCTATCACCTTCTCGCCAGAGGCGTCGAGCACGTCGTAGCCGTGGCGCGGGATGTTGCGGTCGAGCAGTTCCAGGCCCACGAGTTTGCGCTTAGGCCCTTCGGCTTTCTGGCGTTCGAGGGCTTCCTTGCCTATAAATTCGGGCTTGTCAAGTTTGACAAAGATGCCGAGACCAGCCTCGATGGGGGTGATGTCGTCGGCCAGTTCGTCGCCATAGAGAGGGAGACCCACCTCAAAGCGGAGCGTGTCGCGACAACCGAGGCCGCAAGGGGCAGCCTTGCCGGAGGCCATAAGTTCGTCCCAGAGGCGACGCGTCACCTCATGGTCGGCGTAGATCTCAAAGCCATCCTCGCCAGTGTAGCCGGTGCGGCTCACGAGGATTTTCTCGCCGGAGGGGAGTGTGGTCTCTTTGAAAGTATAGAAAGCCAAGTCGGCACAGTCGATGTGGAGCACGTCGGTCATCACCTTTTCAGCCTCAGGGCCCTGCACGGCGAGTTCGCCGTAGCTGTCGCTGAGATGGTCGATCTCCACGTCGAACCCCTCGCGCTGGGAGCGAATCCAGTCGACATCCTTGTCGATGTTGGCGGCGTTGATTACGAGGAAGAAGTCGTGGTCGCCGCGCTTGTAAACCAGCAGGTCGTCGACCACCCCTCCCTCGGGATGGAGCATCATGCCATAGAAAATCTTGCCAGGCTCCGCGCCACGCACGTCGTTGGTGAAGATATGGTTAACAAACTTCTCAGCATCGGGGCCAGTGATTTCCACCTCCCCCATGTGGGAAACGTCGAACACGCCGCAGGCCGAGCGGACAGCGTTGTGTTCTTCGGTGATACCTGAATATTGGATAGGCATGTCGAATCCGCCAAAGGGACTCATCAGGGCGCCTAAAGCCACATGTTTGTCATGGAGACAAGTCTTCTTGATTTCTGACATAGTGTTTTTTTGATTGCTAGTTGTCTTGAAGGATGAGACTGGTTAACGCCTACAAAGGTACATCAAAATTCTTTATCCCTATATCATTAGGCTTTACTTTTTTCAGCTCGGGGCTGCAGGGAGGTGCAAGATAAGGGAGGAGGAGATTTTTAGGGGGATAACTTTGCGGGCGTAATCACTATTTTTTTGCTTATGAAAGACAAGAACACTACAGCAACAGGCGAGCAAATCGAAAATCTCGATAATATCGAAAATAACGAGAGTATCGAAAATATCGAGAATATCGATAGTATCGAGAATATCGATAGTATCGAAGAGGCTGACGAGGAGGCCAGCCGCTACAAAGCCAACCTCGCCGAGACCCTCCAGACCATCGAGGCCTTCCAGAAGGCTCGTGGCCTGAGCGACGAAGAGCTTGACGCCCTTTTTGACACCGCCATTGGCATCGTAGGCGACCTGCTACAGGGCCGCATTACCGAGCCCTCGCTCACCCTCTTCTTCAAAGGCCTCAACTATGACGCCCACTGCGAGAAGGCGCAGCGCGAAGGAGAGATACGCGGCCGCAACGCACAGATAGAGGAGCGCCTACGCGACCCTGAGCCGGGCGACGGCGTGGCCTCCCTCCAAGGGGGAGGGGCACTGCGCACCACATCGCGCCCCGACCTCGGCGCCATCGACAACTATGGCCCGGGCAGCACCACCATCTACGAGCGAGGGCGCCCTCAGCGCTATCGCAATTACTAATCATCTTTTTTTTTAACCATTAACCCTAAAAGCTGAAAAGCTAAAAAGCAGAAAGAATGTCAACAACACTACCTGAAGCCGGCATGGTCAACACCGGCGCTCTCAACACCCCCGGCGGCATCGCCACCCTCACGCAAGGACGCACCGACGTAGAAGAACTCTACCTCAGCGACATCGACCAGCGCATCGTCAAGATACGCCCGCTGGCCACCCCCATCGACCAGATAAGCCGCTACGCCAAGGCTCAGCACTGCGACTCCTTCGAGGTGAAGTATTACTCGGTGGGGACGCGCGAGATAAAGTGTGTCACCACGGCCGACGTAGGCCCTATGACGAGCGGAGCGTCGGTGGCACTTCCCGTGGGCGATGCCAATATGTTTACGCTCGACGACACCATACGCGTGGTGGGCGTCAAAGGCACCCACGACGCCAATGGCAAGGAGTATCCCGCTGGGAGCGAAGCCCCCGACCTTATCCTCTGCGTGTGTGGCAAGGACCCCTCGACCAATCTACCCTCGGTCTACGCCGTGAATGGCGACATCGACCCATCGTCGCAACAGCCCATCTTCATCCCCAAGATACCCGCCGGCACCACCTTGGTGCGCATGGGCAAGGCGTGTGGCGAGCTCGACGTGCAGACCGGCCGCTTCAACTCAATCCCCACTCCTGAAATACAGTATTGCCAAAACTTCATGATCCAGGTGGAGCAATCGACCTTTGACAAGATAGCCGCCCGCGAGGTGGGCTGGGGCTTCTCCGACATCGAGGAGGACGGCATCTACGACATGCGCTTGGCGATGGAGAACACCTATCTCTTCGGCGTGAAAAACTGCGTGAAGCATGTGGCGAAGGACAACATGAACACCTGGTTTACGGGCGGCATCTGGTGGATGGCCGGCAAGGATATCGAGGTGGGGCAGTGGGACACCACGAAAGGCTGCGCAGTCATCACCGATGAAAACCTTGTAGACATCACCCGCGACCTCTTTGTGGGCACTGGCATAGGCAATCGCCGCAAGGTGTTGCTCTGCGGCTCGGACATGCTGGCAGCCTTCTCCAAGATCAAGAGCGAAAAATTTAGACTGAAGGACACCGTGGAAGTGTGGAACCTCAAGTTTAAGAGCTGGGACACCGACTTTGGCGAAGTGTTGACCCTCCACCACGAACTCTTCGACGCCAACGGCATGAGCGACTGCGGCTTGGCGCTCGACCCCGAATATCTGAGCAAACGCACCCATATCAACTGGGCCCGCAACATCCTCGACCTGAAGGCAGCGGGAGTGCGCCGTACCGACGCCGTGGTCATCCAGGAGGTGAGCTGCCTCTACCTGCGCTACGCCAACGCCCATGCCCGCATGCACCTGGGCCAAGCTCCCCTCGTAGACGACACCGACACCTCGGATAACAGCAACAACTCCAACAACTCCAACAACACCAACAACACTAACAACACCAACAACGGATGATAATCACCCCCACACGCCTAAAGACCTATCGTAGCCGACGCCAACTCCACCTGACCATAAGGGTGGAGGGCGTAGGCCCTCTCCACCTCTCGTTCACGCCCTTGAGTGGGCAGGGGAGCGTGCTATATAGCGGCGACCCTCGCATACAGGAGGCTCTGGAAGCTCACCCCTGGTTTGGCCAACTGTTTTATGTCGACGTATAGCGTAGCTCAAGTGACGGCCGATGTCCGTCGGCGCCTCAACCACAACGCGCCAGCGCCCGAGTTGATAGCCGCCGACGACCTTGACACCCTGCTCCTCGACGACCGCGTGCGCGAGTTGCTACTACCGACGCTGACCGACCTTTATCTCGCCGTGCCATACACCCATCTGTGTTTTGGCCATCATTTTGGCCAAGACGTGGGATGGCACACTGGAGGCAGCGTCGGAGCCTTTAGCGGTTGGGTGCCACTCCCCGACGACTACCTGCGCCTCGTGGTCTTCCAGATGAGCGATTGGGAACGCCCAGTGGTAGAGGCCCAGACCATCGACCATCCCAGCTATCTCCTCCAGCGCTCAGCAGCCACCGGCCTACGAGGCACCCCAGAACGTCCACGCTGCTTTATCGCCGTAAGACCTGAGGGCCTGGTTTTGGAGTTCTACTCGTGCCTCTCGCAGCAAGCCACCGTGGGCCAAGCGCTCTACCAGCCGCGACCCACGTTTATCACCCCCGACCATGTAGACATTCCCCCACTTTGTTATCATCCACTAATAGGCCGCTTGGCGGCCGCTCTCACTGCTAATGGCTAAAATCACCACCATCACATCCTCGCTCGCTGTGGCCCACTCGGCCACCATCGGCTCCGACCTGACCACCCGCGGCTCACTAACTGTGGACCACGACTTGAAGGTCAACGGCCTGCTTGAGGCTCCCAACCTCAAGACCATCTGCAAGGGCCTCTTCCAGACCCTCACCGACCTGCAGACCGCCTACCCACGCCCCCAGCCGGGATGGATGGCGCTGGTGGGGACGACGCTCCCCGCCGACGTCTACGTGGAGAACGAATATGGCTGGGTGGCCACAGGGGAGAAAGGGGGCGAACTGCTGGCGCCGCTCGACTATTACGAGACACAGATAGCTACGCTGTGCCAAGGGCTGCAGAGCCTTGAGGCGATGGAGGTTGCCGAGCGAGTGGAGTGGAGCGCTACGGGCTATCTCATCACGTGGGAGAATGCCATCCAGCTCTCCTCGGAGTATCAACACACGGGGTATATCGACCTCAGCGACGTAGACGAGCTACGCTACCAAGTGGAAGTATGGGGCAACGCTGTGGCGCTGAAATTCCTTGACGCCGACCTTCAGACCGTGGGCCACTGCACTGACTTCCAAGCCACGATAGTCCGCAGCGACTTTCCCGAGGGGGCACAGTATGCCGTGGTGTGCAACTACGCTGAGCCCTCACGCGAGGCATGGGTAGAAGTGGCTTATGCCTACACCCCCGCCAACATCCATAGCCGACTGGCCCAACTCGGCCAACGCATCACGGCCCTCCAGAGCCTTGTGGGGGCGCTAAGCACGGCCTCGGCCAGTGGGAGCACCTCAATCGATGGCGCCGCTACGACAACCTCAACCCATGCGTTCGAAAATGGGCGCCGCTTTCGCCTGCTGACGGCCGCCGACCTTGAGGCTTATGGTGGGTCAAGCGTGGGTGAGTGGGGCGCAGAAGGCACGGTGTATCATATCCCCTGCGAGTGTCGAGGAGGGCATGTCAAGGTGGCCTTTGACTTCCAGTTGCCACGCGGGATGAGGCTTGGCGACGGATCATGGGTCAACTTTGTCAACATCGGCGGCTATCCATTGGCAGGAACGGGGCATAGCTTGGTGATACAGGCGCGCTCCGAGGGCAACGAAGGCCACGTGGGCGATACGACGCTTGAGGCCTTATGGAACGAGCAACGCTCAGTGCTCTCGCTCAAGACCTGGCAACACCCATACGAAGATGCCTTCTTGGGCACGATAGCATTCACCCTGAAGGCTCCAGAAGGAGCGTCGGGGCTGCGGGCCACCATCACGGCTGAGGGGCTGAAGGTGGAGGATGGACAAGGCGGGGAGTGGAGTCAGGCGTTTGCTGGCCAAGATAACCTACTCTCGTGGCTGACGGCGCTGAGTGCTTCACATCCTGATTACGAGGTGGCCGTCTACGACGTGCATGGCCTGACGACCACCGACCTTGTGAGAGTAAGCGCGGTGGATATCACCGATTATCCTCTGGCGGCTCGCACCCTCGACCGCTGCAGCCACCGCTTGGAGCTAATCCTTGATGGCGACAATCAGGAGATGCCTATCCAAGCCTTTCTTGACGGCTCGCCGCTGACTGGCGTCAACACTATCACGATGGCCGAGGAGGGCTTTTTCGAGCAGACGGCCCTGAGCGTGGGTGGTGAGGGATTCACGATAAGTAATATAGAGATTGACTATCAGAGTGTGGGCAAGAGTGAGCCAACGGTAGTGGTCATCATGCTCCACAGCCTGCGCCCCGATAGTTGGACCGACGAACTGGGGATGTGGACCACGCCGGCGAGAGTGAGAGCTATGGTGGCCGACCTTGAGGCGATGGGGTATAGGAATATAGGGATGGAGGAGCTGGAACGCTACCTCTTGGGAGCAGCGGCGCTGGAGAGCAACGCCTATCTCATCATCCACGATGACTATCCTTATCTCAACCAAGAGCCGCTGCCCGAGGAGATGGAGGCTCTGAGAGCCTTCTACCTGCGCAAAGGGATAAAGGCGGCGTTTGCCATCATCCCGGCGCAACTCACCGACGGGGAGGCGGCGAGTATGAAGCAGGATGAGGGACTGTTTAGCTACGGCATCCACGGGTATAACCATGAGGTGTGGAGCGGGTTGACGTATAGCGAGGCGCGGAGACTGCTCAGCCAAGCCATCGCGCTCTATCGGGAGAAGATGGGCCATCACCCGCCATTTTTTGTATATCCGGAGAATGCGTATGGGTGGAGGACGTTGACCAATCTGATGGAGACCTCGTCGATATCGATGTGTTTTGCTAATAATACGGCTGTGGCGGGGTATGGGGTGTCGCGGTCGACGTGTAGGTATGCGTTGTCGAGGATTGACGGGGCGGAATGGCCAGTGGAAATTGAAGGACGGCCAACCGACGCGACGTAAAGGACACCGCCTTGTGAGAGCCAGAGGGCTGGCTCAAAAAGAGCAGCGGAGGGCCGCTGCACTGCGAAAGCTACCGCAGTTGGGGGTAAGAGATGAATAGGTTAACGTTAATGTTACTATAAACTTATTTGGAAATAAAGATAAGAAATATGAAGGTTTATTTTACGGGATCGTGTTTTTATCTGAAGTCGAAGCGGGCGCTGACGCTTGTTGGGGCCGATGGGACGACGATGGAGATTAGCGCCGACACCTTGACGGAGGTGCGCGCTGCCGATCTGGCGGAGCCTATCACCCTGAGCGACGTAGGTGGGCTGACACTCTTAGGTATGTATTTTGCTGGTGGTATTCAGGGGTTGGCGGTCAAGATGGCGGGCGCGGATATCGTGAGCCTTATCAACGAGGCAGAGAGCCTCGAAGGACTGGGAGTGGAGGTGATGCCCTCCACGTCGCTGTGGCTCGACCGGGCAGCATCGGCGAGCATGAAATGGCTCGCGGTGACCAACTCGACGGTGGGGAGCGTCGAGACTCTGGCGCGGCATTTTCCGGGGTTGACGCATCTGCATCTGGCGTTTGACTGCCTGGCAGGACCGCTGGAGGCGCTCGCGGCGTTACCGCTGGAGGCGCTGCTGCTGCGAGGTAGTTCGTTTAAGACGGGGAGCCATCAGCTGGCGGTCATCGACGACGGGGCGTATGCATACCGAGGATGATGAGAAGCCAAGCGGCTCAAATATAGTAGGGGGGGGTAGCCCCGGGTTCCCTGCGGTCACCCGGGGTTAACATACATCCCGCCCCTTTGGGGCTCCGAGGGTGTGGGGGCATCTAATCTAATTGGAACAACCCCTACGGGGTTGAGAAAGTGAGCACAACCTATGAGGGAGGATAAAGGGAAAGCGCAGGATTCGAGGGAGTCCTGCGCTTTCTTTTAGTATGGGGATGGGGTTAGAGGGATAGCTTGGCGGTGTGGGTAGAGGAGGCTGTGGAGGCCTTGACGATGGCCACACCACGATAGGCACCGAGCCCGAGCTCAAGCTCGCCATTGGAGGCACCTTGAGCTATCAGACGGCCGCGGAGGTCGTAGACCTGCACATTCACCAGACCGTCGGCCTTGACAATCACCGAGCTCTTGGTGGCACTGATGGAGATACCCTTGTCGGCACCCACGAGGCTGATGCCAGAGGCACCCACGGCAGCGCGATTGGCATTGATGACAGCGTCGGTGTTGGCATCAATCATCATCACTACCACCTTGCAGTTGGCCACGTCGCTTACCGAGGGCATAGTACCCGTAAGAGTAGCTTCATACGTCTCGCCGCCCTCAAACGAGGTGGGGAGCAGGCCGCCGGTGCCGTCGAACGTTTCACCTACGGTGCCACGCGCCACATCGTCGAAGGTCACGGGATACACCACGCTTGAGCCATAGATGCCGCCCGCTGCCCATTCGCCGAGGTCTTCATCGGTCGAGGATGAGAAGTAGTTTTGCTGGTAGGTAGTGAGGTTGTCCTCAAGGACGATGCCAAGCAGCGAGATGTTGCGGTTGGAGGTAGAGATAGCGTAGCGCACCTTGCAAGGGATTGTGAGAGCGCCAGTCTCCTCGTCGTAAAGCACCTCAAAGTCGATGTCGGCCTCGGTGGCCACTTCCAGTTCGTCGCGCACCACATCGAGCCATGTCGGGTCGGCAGCCGAACCGTCGCTATTGAGCACACCAGTGGCCGAAAAACGATAGTCGCCGTCGGCCGAAATCATAGGATAGTAGATCTCCTCGCTGCGGTTGATGATAGCCGAAGGAGCAGCTGAGAGGCCGAGATAGGTGGCATAGTCTTGCACCCCTTGGCCCAGCACATCGCCATTGTAGCAGCGGAGCGTCACGGGCAGCACGTGGCCGGGGAACATCTTCTCTATATAAGCTATAGCCTCAATACCCTGGGGGCAGTTGCCGCAGTCGCTACCAGTGTACTCCTCAATCACTACGCGCTTTGTAGGCTCGAAGGCGAGATTGTAGATTGACTCATGGAGAACCGTCACGTCGTCGTCGAGAGCGATGGTGACGGTAAACTTATTTTCAGCGGCAGCCTCGAGAGGCAGAGCCTTCTCGAAAGCGAAGCGATACGTGTCGCCTTGGCTGAGCGAGAGCCCATCCTCATGAATCTCGTCGATGACGTTGTCATTGGCGTCGGCCAGGGTCATAGAGAGGGTAGAGTAGGAGGCTGTGGGGTTGTTGATGAGGATAGAGCCACGGATGGCCTGCTCCGAGCGGCCGACGACGCGCGTGGAGTGTTCAAACGTGGTGAGATACTTCATGTTGTGGATCACCTGAATGTCGTCGACAAAGACAGCGCTCTGGTCCTCGTTCTGGTTGACGAAAGCAATATAGATTTCCTCTCCAGAGTATTCGCTGAGGTCGATATTATAGACCACCCAGTCGTCTTCGAGACCCTCCTCGTCGTCGCCGGGCGAGAGCGTATACTCATGGAGAGCGCCCTTGGCACGGATGTCGTCAACGATGTTGGCGGTGAGAGTATTGTAGACCTTGTCGCAGGGATAGATATACACGCTCAGCACGTCGGTCTTAGCCTTGAGATAACTCTGGGCCTTGAACGTGAGATAGCAATTCTCGTCGGGGAGATAGAGTTGAGGAGTGACCATCCAGTCGTCGGCCTTGCCGGCGGGGGAATACATCGACGTGGCAGCAAACGCCATGTCGGTCACCTCGTTGGAAGAGCGGACGATGAGCCAAGGCAGACCGGCGTAGAAACCCCAGCCTGCGGGGACAGTGGCGGGAGTGAGTTGGTCGCCGTCATACCACATGAAGTTGTCGTAGCTCGTAGCATCCTCGTTGAAGAGATACATATCATCGGCAGCCCAAGTGCGTTCGTAAGTGCCGATATAGTGGAGCTCAATAGCCTCGTTGGCGCCTTGGCCAGAAAGGTCGGTGACAATCCCTTCGGGCACATTGACAATATAGTTGGTGCCGTTGTAGAGATACTGCGTGGTGACGGGGTAGAGATATAGCGTCTTGTCGTCGATCGAAGCCACGAGTTGGCAGTAAGGCTCATCCTCGCCTTCGCGCGAGAGATAGCCCACAAGACCATCGGTGAGTTGGAGCGTAGCGTCGAACGTGATGCTAATCATCTGGGTGGAAGCATCGATACGCGCCACCGAAGCGCCATCGGCGGGATAGATACGCGTGGGAGCCACAGGACCATCCTCGCGCCCCACGTAGGCTATGCGGATAGCGGCATTCTTCATCGCGCGGTCGTCGGGCATGGTGAAAGCGCCAGCGGGGATGTTGACGTAGTAGGTCTTGCCAGCGTCCATGGTGAGGGTGCGGAAACTGATGGTGGCCTGAGTGCCATCGACGCGCACCTTGAGAGCCGCGCCATTCTTCACGTCGTTGCCCTCCTCGTCTTGGATGGTGATGTAGTCGGCATCCTGGACAAACGAGATGTTTTGCTCAAACTTCACCTTCACGTCGGTAATCTTGGTCATCACCGAGCCCTCGGCGGGCGAGGCGGTGTAGGCAGCGAGCAGGTTGACACGGGCAGCAGCATCGGTGAGCGATTCGGGCATCTGGAGGATGTAGCCGCCGGTGGTGGAGGTGACGAGGCTGAGGGTGAGGCCATCGGATGACACAGCGCAAGGTTTGCCCGTGACATCGCCCGTCTCGCCGATGGTGCCAGCGAGGTCAAAACCGTATACCTGGCTGAAAATCATGTCGAGCGTGTAGAAATGGTTGCCATAGCGCACCACCATCGTTGGGTAAGGATTCTCGGCCGGGGTAGCACCAAGCACCACACCCTCGTCAGTGATGGCTGTGCCAGCGATGTCGCTCTCGTTGTCGCCATCGAATAACTCAAACTCCTTGGTCAGGACATTGTAGCGGAAGGCTGCGCGATATTCGTTGAAGTAAGCGCTCTCCTCAAGGTAATGACTTACGTATGCAGCGCCGGTGACCCATTCGCCGCTGGGGCTCATAGCTGTGTAGTCGATAAATAGCATATCGTCGCATCCGGCAACTGGCATCCAGTCGGCGGTGTCGTGCTCGGTGGAACCAATCACGTCGTAGGTCTGCGACTCCACATCGTAGACATAGCTAAAGAGGGAAATAGGCAGCAGGTAAGAGCCGCTCATCTGGCCTACGATATACCGGCCATCAGCCGAGATAGACATGAAGCAATTTTGCTTCTTGTCCTCGTGGACCATATCCTTGGTGGGAAGACCCGAGAGAGAGACATACTCATTGGTCTCAAGATTGTAGAGAGCGGGGTAGACGGCATAGATATTGTCCTCCTCGTTGACATAACCCACGGCCCACTTAGCGTCGGGGGTCACAGAGAGCAGGCGCCCGCCAGCGTATCCGTCGGGCACAGGGAGCGTGGTCCACGAGTCGGTATCGTAGCTCCAATATGCTGGGTAGCCATTGTATTCGCCCACTACCGTGGCATCGTCGGCCACATCGGTGGCTCCGGCCCAGTTGTTGGCGTCGGTGTGAAGCGTTGTCAGTTCACGAGTTTGGAGATTGATTAGCGTGCCTCCGGCGGGTCGAATGTCGCCATCGTTGGAGCCGGCGGTCTCGCTTATGCCCCAGAGCCCGTTGTTGGAAATGCCGGCCACGATCATCGACGTAGAGTAGTCGGGGACAAAAGCCACGGGCATTCCAGTGGTGTCGGCCGCGCTATAAAGCCACGGCAAGACGGCTGTCAGCGCGAGGGCCGACAGACGGTAGGATAAAATGCGCATGAGAGAAAATAAGGGATGAATGATTGCAATCTGTTTTTTTCAGTAGGTTTGCTATTAGAGTGGGTTAAACCACCACAAAAGTAATATTTTTTGTGTAATTATGAGGTAAAAGTCATAGAAAAGTTGTAATTTTGCAATTGCCCCCATAGGCTCAAACACATTAATGCGGCCCCCACGCGGCCATTAACCGGCAACAAATCTAAGCGACAATGCAAATATTCAAGACTTTAGCAGCCACTCTACTCCTTGCCCTCACCGCTCTCGGCGTGAGCGCACAGCTCCCCTCCGTACAGCTCAAAACCATCGATGGGCAGACCATCGACACCGCCACGCTGAGCAACGATGGCAACCCCTTCGTGATTAGCTTCTTCGCCACATGGTGCAAGCCATGCAACCGCGAGCTGAAGGCCATCCACGAGATGTATGCCGACTGGCAGGACGAGACCGGCATGAAAGTCATAGCCATCTCGATCGACGAGGCGCAAAACATCAACAAGGTGAAGCCCCTGGTCGATGCTGAAGGCTGGGAATATGAAGTGCTACTCGACCCCAACAGCGACTTCAAGCGCGCCCTTGGCATCCAGATGATTCCCCATCTGCTCATCATAGATGGCAACGGCAACATCGCCGAGAGCCGCAGCGGCTACACCGAGGGGGCCGAGCATCATATCATAGAGAAGATACGCGAGTTGCAGAATAAGTAATCACCTCCTCCCCCCAACAGATGAAGCTCATCCCCGCCATAGCCTCTCTTGCCTCACGCCTCCTCCCGATAGCTATAGCCGTGACCGCCACAGCTCAGGTGGCCATGGCCCAAGGCAACGCTGTGACAGTGCATGGCAGCGTGCAGAGCGACATACTCTTCCCTGAGAACGATTATAAGATAGGCACGGAAGAGTATAGCAGCGACGTGCTGACCAACACCTACATCGACGCTGGCCTCTACAGCAAGTATGTCGACGCAGGACTACGCGTGGAGTATATGCAGCACCCGCTGCCGGGCTTCGAGCGCGACTTCAAAGGCTGGGGCGTGCCCCACATGTATGCCAAGGGCCGCTTCAAAGGCTTCGAGCTGACGGCGGGCGACTTCTACGAGCAGTTTGGCAGCGGCTTTATCCTTCGCACCTACGAAGAGCGTTCGCTGGGCGTGGACAACGCCATCCGTGGCGGTCGCTTGAAGATCAACGCCATCAAGGGCCTGCGCTTCACGGCTCTCGGGGGCGTGCAGCGCCGCTTCTGAGACTGGAGCAAGCGCTCGCGCATCTACGGTGCCGACCTTGAGATAGCGCTCAACGACTATAGCTCGGCGCTACGCGACCACAATATCATCTGGACCTTTGGCGGCTCGTGGGTGCTCAAGAACGAAGACACCGAGGATATCCTCATCCCCGGCACCAACTATAAGCTCAACCTGCCCAAGAACGTCAACGCCTTTGACGTGCGCAGCCACTTCTATCGCAGCGGCCTGAACCTTACGGCAGAGTTTGCGTGGAAGAGCGACGACCCATCGTTTGACAACGGGTATATCTACCACAAAGGCACGGCGCTGATGCTCTCGGCGGCCTACTCCAAGAGCGGCTGGAGCGCCTTCGTGCAGGCCAAGCGCAGCGAGGATATGGCCTTTCGCAGCCAGCGGTCGATGAACCTCACCTCGGCCTTCATCAACAACATGCCCGCCTTTGCCTACCAACACACCTATGCCTTGGCAGCCCTTTACCCCTACGCCACGCAGGCAGCGCCCGGCGAATGGGCATTTCAGGGAGCCGTGGCCTACACCTTCAAGCGCCACACGGCACTTGGCGGTCGCTATGGCACCAAGCTACGCCTCAACGCCAGCTACATCCGCGGCATCAACCGCGAAGACCCAGAGCTGAAATACGGCTCGACCTACGGCACCGACGGCGGCAAGACCAAATTTTTTGGTTTTGGCGACGTGTATTATCAAGACATCAACGTACAGATGGAGAAGCGCCTGACGTCGCCCTTCACACTGACGCTTATGTATATGAACCAGCGCTACAACAAGACCCAGATAGAGGGCCACGGCGGTATGGTGAAGAGTAATATCTACATCGGCGAAGGCAAGTGGAAGATCAACCGCAAGCTCACGCTCCGCGCCGAGCTGCAGTATCTCTCCACCGACCAAGACCAGAAGGACTGGACCTACGGCTTGGTAGAGTTTTCCGTGCTGCCCTATCTGATGTTCTCCTTCAGCGACATGTGGAACAACGGCGATACCGACATACATTATTATATGGGGTCGGTGACGGCCAACTACAAGTCGAATCGCCTGATGGTGGGCTACGGGCGCACCCGCGCTGGCTACAACTGTTCGGGAGGCGTATGTCGCTACGTGCCGGCGAGCCGTGGCTTCCAAATCTCCTATAATTATACTTTCTAAAAACGTAATGAACAAGATACTATTCCCCTTAGCCCTCGGGCTAACCTTCACCCTGACACTCGCGAGCTGCGACGACATCTCGCCCGACGACCGCTACATCGAGGTAGAGGCCATCGAGCCCCAGAGAGCCGTGCTCCTTGAGGAGTTTACGGGCCAGCTATGCGTCAACTGCCCACTGGGCCACGAGACGATAGAGAAACTCAAAGAGCAATATGGCGAGGCGCTTGTGGCCGTCAGCATCCATGCTGGAGGATCGGCCTTCTCCATCGGAGAGGACGAGATAGCAGGCGTGGTGGGACTTCGACTTGACGAGGGTGAGACCTACGCCTCCAATGCCGGTGCGCAGAGCTATCCCTCGGGACGCGTGAACCGCGAGTATTCCATCGCCAACTATGACACGTGGGGCACCGATATACGCGAGGCCCTGCAGCAGACCTCGACCGTGGAGCTTGAAGCATCAGCTACAGCCGATGGCGATGATATCACCATTGAGGTGAAAGCCCTTTCGTCGTCGAGCTATACTGGTAACCTGCAAGTGTGGGTAGTGGAGGATGGCATCGTGGCCATGCAGCTTCAGCCCGATAGCTCGGTGGACCTCACCTACGTGCACAACAACGTGTTTCGTGGCAGCGTGAATGGCACGAATGGAGAGGCTGTAAGCATCACCTCGGGCATCTACCTGACCAAGACGTATGAGATAACGAAGAAAGACAATTGGAACATAGACAATCTGTCGATTGTTGTTTTCCTGTATTCTACGGCTGGTGTGGAAAACGTAGTTCAGGTGGCAGTAGAAAATGAAGTAACCAACCAATAATAACCAATAAAACATTACTATATGAAGAAATTCTACACTACATTACTATTAGCGTTGGCCTGCGTAGCGTCGGCGAGCGCGCAAGAATATTTTACCGTCACCGCCAACGGGAAGACTGTCAGCCCCGGGGAGACAATTATCTGTGGGTATGAGATTAATGAGGTGATCCCAGGCCTTCTGTCTATGGTAGAATGGCGCCCGATGGTGCAACTAGAGTCTGAAGAGAATTTACATATCACAGCTATCATTAATAGCGAAGGAAGTGTGAATTGTTGTATAGGTTCGAATTGTGATACAACTGGGGCTCTACATACGTTAACTAAAGACTTTGAATATACCCCAGACAACGATATAGTGTGGAAAAATTTTATCTATGTAGAGGCTCGTATAGAGTCAGAGACTACTATATCAAATGCAGCTTGTGAAGCAGAAATAGAGATTTATCCTGATTATGAACCGTCAGATGGTATAAAGTTTACCATTAAGTTTGTCGATGAGGAGGCAAGTGGTATAAAGACTGTTGGCAGTGACGCACAGGGCGTGAAGGTTCAGGGCCGCAAGTTGACCTACAAAGTGGGGTCGGCTACACGTCTGTCGATCTACAGCGTGCTTGGTCAACCAGTGGTTGAGCGCACAGTGAAGGGCACGGGTACGATCTCGCTTGATAAGTTGCCCCAGGGTTTGTATCTGTATCGTCTGGGTCAGACGTCAGGTAAGTTTATGGTTAAGTAAAAAGTCACGCGATAAAGAAATAATAAAATCGAAACCGCAACACGGCGGGACATATATTACCCCGGGAGACTAATGGATGGGTTTTGCACTAACATTTGGACTCCCAATCAAATCAGTCAACCGGGGTAATATTTGTCCCGCCGTGTTTTTGTAAGCTACGGCTGAGGGAGGCAGGAGGGTGGGTGGAGGGCCGCAGCTGGGACACCAGTGAGCGGCAGCACATTCACTCCACGACTACGAATGCTCACCAAGATGACGCAGACTACGAATTACCACGAATTACGCGAATTAGACGAAAAGAGGGGTTGGAGATGATTGATTAGCGCGAATTAGCTGCTGGCGCAGCTCGGGCGTCAGCCCATTTCGTCTAATTCGCGAAATTCGTATAAAATTCGTAGTCTTGGAGAGGCGATGACGACCACGAGGATGGGTTCGTCTACGGAGGACGCGGAGGGACACAGAGGCCTGGTTGATTCAATGTCGCCCCGGCGGGGCTCTGAGGATGTTGGTGATGCCCAGGCCCTGGGTTCCCTGCGGTCACCCAGGGTTAACATAAATCCCGCCCCTTTGGGGCTCAGAAGCGGAGGCCATGCGGGTGGGGTTGTCCCCGCTGCGGTAGCTATTGTAGTGCGGCGGGGCTATATGGCGGCGGAGGGCCGCCGGTAAAAGAGCAGCGGAGGGCCGCTGCACTGCGAAAGCTGCCGCATCGGGGGTAAGGCTGGGGGCAAGGGATGGGCCGGCGGAGGGCCGCCGGCCCATCCGGAGGGATAAAGAAAGCCGGCGGCGCTGGGCGCCGTCGGCTTGGAGTATGATAGGGAAACGCGATTACTTCACGAGGACCTTGGTGGAGCGAGCGTTGCCGGCCTTGTCGAGAGTGCGCACGAGGTAGAAGCCGGGAGCCATGCCGAGAGTGCTCTGGCCATTGGCCTGAGCCACCTTGCGACCGCTCATATCGTAGACGCTTGCCTGCTTGTAGTCGCCAGCAAACTGGATTTCGCCAACCTCACCGCTAACAGCTACGGCAGCCTCAGTAGCGACAGTGCGGATAGCCGCTGGGTCAAGGCTTATCTCGGTGGCATTGATGATGTTTCCAAAGTAAGCATCGACCACCATAGCAACGAGATGGCAGTTGTTGAGGTTTTCCACCGTCTCAGGTACATCGAGGGTAATGTTATAGTCGTAGTCCTGACCAGTCTTTACATCGGTCATAAGGCTTTCGAGTACGCCCCAGAAGTCAACGATGCCGCCGCGAGCTATGTCGTCGTAAGTAGTAGCGGTGAGATAGTAGTCAGAATAATCCCATTCTTCCCAGCCAGGGAGTTCGTAACCATAGGCGGGGAGGTAGTTGGTCTGATAACCTTCAAGTCCGCTTTCAGTGATAACGAAAGCGAGAGCATAGGCATTGTCGCCTGTCATCTCAGAGCCATTCACGCAGAAATTGGTTGTAGTAGAAACGTTGATATAGTCGCCATCAATCTCTGCCGTAGCCTTAATCTGAGCCACCGAAGCATAATCCTTCAGCACCTCCATATAATAAGGAGCATATTCCCAAGAGGTGGACGAGGGACAGAAGTCAAACTGACGGTTGATGAAGATATAGGGGAAATTGCCATCCCAACCGAGATAGAGGAAGTTGTAGACATAGTCTTCGTCGGCCTCAGTGGTTGAATATTCGTCATCATAATGTATGGCGATACCGATAAAGCTGTCGGGATAGTTCTCCTTGCAATACTGCATACCATAGAGTCCCATAGGACACCAGCCACACCATGTGCCGGTCAGTTCCTCATAGACGAGTTTGGAGGGATAGCCCACTTGGGGGGTAGGAGCCACGTTGATATAGCTGTAAGTGGTCTGTGGTTCGATGTTGACGCCGTTTAGAGCAGTAACGGTAAGGCCACGGTGTAAGAACCCACCTTATCAAGAGTGTAAGGCACAATGAAGGTGACATACCCACCCTGGAGAGGAGCGATAGGCTCATCGAGAGTTACAGTCTGCTCATCGGTAGCAGCTGCGCGGCTTTGTAGCTCTTCGAGGTCGAGAGCGCCAGTGCCTTCAGCTACAAGAGTAGAGTAGGTGACGGAATTGATGTAGTTGGCAGCAGAATTATATAAATAGGTGGTGATATATACCTGGTCGCCCACTTGAGCTTGAGGATCGGCCATTCCTAAATAGAGTTCGGCCTCGTTGGTAGGCAGATCACCAGTGATAATACAGCCCGACCAGAGCGCGCCAAAGTAGGTGCCATAATAAGCAGCGTCCCAGTATTCTACGCCCGTCTCCTCATCCGTGTCCCAGAGAGCGAGCACCATCGAAGGGTCGTAATCATAGGTGTAGTAGTCGAAGAGGACTGGATAATAAGTAGTGCTGCCAACAGATTCGGAGTTGGTTATTTCATAACCCACGTAGATAGGGCCATACTCGCTATTGTCGGGAATAGTGAAGTCAAAGTCAACATAAGTCTGAGCATTGGCTGTAAACTTAGTGCTGCTCAACTGCAACGAAGGCTCATCGCAAAGTTCATCAGCGCCGAGAGCAATAAATGGTTTGAAACGAGACGTGCGGCCATTACTGCCCACGCCAAAGTAACCCTGAGAGATCTTGCAACCAATCAGTTGAGCCACAGTGGCTGAGTCAATCTCGAAGGCAGCACGAATTTTGTAACCTGCTGCACCTACAGCGCTGAGTTCATCTTCGGATGTGGCATTATACAAGTGGTAATCCCACGTCAGGTCGTCGGCACGGCTGAGGAGATTGTTTTCGGACGTGATAATCGACAGATGCTGATTTGAGCGTTCAAACTTCTGCTTTTGTGCTTGATTGGTTAGAGCCTCCACTTTGTGGACCTTGCGCTCCTGCTTAGGTTGGAGCAGAATCGACTTCTGCTGAGCATTAGCCACGCCTGCGATGCAAACAAGGCTTAGCGCATAGAGTAAAAATTTTTTCATGTGTCAATGGGATGGAATAATTGTGAGAATAGAAGCACAAAAGTAAGCATTTTTCTAGAAAGAATGTCAATTTTTAAGAAAAATAACGTTGAATGGCGATAAAAGGTAAAACTTTGGCGAAACGCGTGAGAATTTGGTCACTTTCTATCCTTGCGACCACCACCGCGCTTGGAGCGCGCTTCGGCCTGAGGCTGGCGCTGAGGGCTGGTAGCGGCTCCCTGGGGCTTTGCCTTGCCTTTGCTGCGCCCGTGGGCGCTCCTGCCTTTGCCTTTTGGGCGCGACGATGCGCCGCGGCCTGCTTTGGCGCCACGATAGAGAGGCGTTTCGCCGAGAGCCGAAGGCACTTCGCCTTTCGGGACCTCCTTCTCGATGAGTTGCTCGATGCGGGCAAAGCGCTGCTGCTCCTTCTCGCCAATGAAAGTAATGGCACGACCGGCGTTGGCGGCTCGAGCCGTGCGGCCCACGCGGTGGACATAGTCCTCGGCCTCGTGAGGCACATCGTAGTTGACCACCAGCGAGATGTCGTCGATATCGATGCCGCGAGCCACGATGTCGGTGGCCACCAACACCTTGATGCGACCAGCCTTGAAGGCGAGCATCACCTCCTCGCGTCGCGCCTGCTCGAGGTCGGAGTGCATCTCGCCCACGCTGAGATGCTTTGAGCGCAGGCGTCGACTCAGTTCCTTGACCTTCTGCTTGGAGGAGGAGAATACGATGACGCGGTCGGGAGGCGTCAGGTGGAAGATGTGCATGAGGAGTTCGTCTTTCTGGCGCTCGTAGCACACGTAGGCCAGTTGCTCAATGCGTTCGGCGGGTTTGGAGACCGCGATTTTCACCTCGGCGGGGTCTACGAGGATTTGTTTGGCGAGCTGACGTATCTTGGGAGGCATGGTGGCTGAGAACATCAGCGTCTGACGCTCCTTGGGGAGATGGCTTACGACCTTCATGATATCGTCGAAGAAACCCATGTCGAGCATACGGTCGGCCTCGTCGAGGATGAAAAACGACACCTGGGATAGGTCGACATAGCCCATGTTGAGATGGGCGAGCAGACGGCCGGGAGTGGCTATTACCACCGAAGCACCGAGCGTCAAGCCGCGCTTCTGCTGGTCAAAGGTCTTGCCGTCGGTGCCGCCATAGATGGCAGTGCAGGATATTGAGGGGAGGAAGTAGGCGAAGCCTTGCATCTGCTGGTCGATCTGCTGGACGAGTTCGCGCGTGGGGGCCATTACTACACAGTTGACGGCATCGTCGGGGAAGCCGCCGTCGGCCAGCTGGTCGATGACGGGGAGGAGGTAGGCGGCGGTCTTGCCGGTGCCGGTCTGGGCGCAGGCTATGAGGTCGCGGCCCTGTTCGGCGATGGGGATGGCGAGTTCTTGGATGGGGGTGCACTCGGAGAAGCGCATGGCGTCGAGAGCGTCGAGGACGTCGTCGTTGTATAGGAGTTGGTCGAAGCGCATTTTTTTTGGGGGGGGGGAATTTTTGAGGGGGTTAAAAGGCTAAAAGCTAAAAAGGGTAAGGAGCCGGGTGGACCTTAAAAGGATTAAAGCTATACATCGTAAGGAGACGGGAAGACGTTATAAGGGTTAAGGATTCATAGGGTAATGAGCGAGGAGCCCGAGATGTTAGT
>JAJBVL010000057.1 GCA_020859845.1 Bacteroidales bacterium | reverse complement strand
AATCCCGGCAACAACGGCAACCACAACGGGCAACGCCCCGGAGCTGGCAATAGCTACCGTCCAGGCCCATCCCACAGCGGAGGTGGGCGTCCAGCCGTAATGGCACCTCCACGTCGTCCCGGTCTGCCTCTCGATCCTCGCCCATTTGTGTGCCCTCCACGTCCAGCCCACTGGCATCCTGGACCTCGTGTCCCACTATTGCAAAGCATCTTAGGCATCACGCTCGGGACTGCGCTTAACGTATCGCTCAACTACCTCTTCAATCAAGGCTACGCCGTGGATGGATATGGTACGGATGTAGTATACCTGCGCAATGTGCCTCAACTTAATCTCTACTGGCCCGACGCCACGCTCTACTACGGTCCAGCAGGCGGCTTGATTGGCTCGGAATTTGTCTACTCTACCCTCGGCTACGACCGTGCTCGCTACAACACTGTCTACAACATACTCGCCGCTCAATATGGCAATCCCTACGTGCAAAACCTTGTGGGCGGAGGAGTACAGGCCACATGGTGGGGAAGCAACAACAGCTTCATCTCCCTGCAGTTCAACTCCCAGATGAGCGTTGGTGGTCAGATGCGCTACTTCACTACTCTCACCTTCGGCAACTAAGCTTCCACATAGCTCTTAAGAGCAAGCATTTACCCTAACAAAGAAAAGGACAGTCTTCACGATGGTGGAGGCTGTCCCTTTTATTGTAATTATCTTGGCCTTATTTTATTCTTGTGGTCTCGTGTGGGTCAGAGCTTCATGGACGCCAGCGGCTGCTCTGCGACCATCACCCATGGCAAGAATCACGGTAGCTCCTCCGCGCACAATATCGCCTCCAGCATAAAGTTCAGGGATCGACGACTGCATCGAAGCTTCGTTGACCACAATCGTGCCTCGGCGCGACACGTCAAGGCCTTCTACCGACGAAGGTATCAAAGGATTGGGCGACACGCCTACACTGACTATCACCATATCGACCGGAATCTCTACGATATCTCCCTCCACTGGCACAGGTGCGCGGCGACCCGAAGCATCAGGCTCACCGAGCTCCATGCGCTGCAGGCGCATAGCCCTGACGCGACCCTTCTCATCGCCAAGATATTCCACAGGGTTGTGAAGCGTCATAAACTCCACGCCCTCCTCCTTGGCATGCTTCACTTCCTCGATACGAGCAGGCATCTCGGCTTCGCTACGACGATACACGATGATGGCACGCTCCGCACCCATACGGCGAGCCGTGCGCACCGAATCCATAGCCGTGTTGCCACCACCGATTATGGCAGCCACATGACCGCGTGCCACGGGGGTGTCATGACCCTCACGTCCTGCGCCCATCAGGTTGACGCGCGTCAGATATTCGTTGCTCGACATCACTCCTATCAGGTTCTCGCCGGGAATGCCCATAAAGCGTGGTAGTCCGGCGCCGGAAGCTACGAATACGGCCGCATAACCTTCGGCCAAAAGGTCGGCAAACGACAATGTCTTGCCAATGATACAATCGGTGACAAACTTCACACCGAGCTTGCGCAGCCCCTCTATCTCGACATCCACCACAGCATTGGGAAGACGGAATTCGGGGATGCCATACTTCAGTACACCTCCAATCTCATGGAGAGCCTCATATACCGTCACATCGTAGCCACGCTTGATCATATCGCCTGCAAAGGAAAGGCCTGCGGGACCCGATCCTGCCACGGCCACCTTGATGCCGTTAGCCACCGGGAGGGTTGAAGGAGAGTCCTCCGACGAGGGATTAAGACGGTCATAATCGGCAGCATAGCGCTCAAGATAGCCTATTGCCACTGGAGCCTTCTTCATCTTGAGATAGATGCATCTGCTTTCACACTGTTTCTCCTGAGGACACACGCGGCCACATACGGCAGGCAGAGCGCTTGTCTCTTTCAGCACCTCAGCAGCCTCATGAAAATGTCCACGCTCGATATTTTTTATAAAGCCAGGGATATTGATATTGACCGGACAACCAGTGATACACTGAGGGTCGGGGCAGTCCATGCAGCGCGTAGCCTCCAGAACAGCTTGTTGCTCCGACAGTCCCTGGTTCACCTCCTCTGTGAAGGTAGTGACTCGATAGTCCGGGTCTAATTCTGGCATCTTCACGCGTGGTATCGACGTGCGTTGTTTGGCAGTATGTGCAGCGCGAAGCTCTTCGCGCCAAGCGGCGTCGCGGGGCGACGATGTAGTAGTATCTGACATATTGTTTTGGAGGTGCTTTTAGTTGTACGAACGGAGACGCATCAACATCTCATCAAAATCCACCTGATGTGCATCAAACTCTGGCCCTTCAACGCATACAAAGCGAGTCTTGCCATCCACCGTCACACGGCAGGCTCCACACATCCCAGTGCCATCCACCATGATAGTGTTGAGCGAGCACATTGTAGGTATATTATATTTCTTTGTGAGGAGCGAGACAAACTTCATCATGATTGCAGGCCCAATAGTGACTACCAAGTCAACAGGTTCGCGTAGGATCACTTCTTCAACGCCGTTGGTCACCAAGCCTTTCTTGCCATAGGACCCATCATCGGTCATGATTATCACTTCGTCGCTATATGGACGCACCTGTTCCTCCAGGATTATCAGGTCGCGTGTGCGAGCGGCAAGGATCGTCACCACACGGTTGCCGGCTTCTTTCATGGCCTTCACGATAGGGAGAAGCGGAGCCACCCCTACGCCACCGCCACAGCACACCACTGTGCCTACTTTCTCTATCTTAGTGGCTCGCCCAAGAGGTCCCACCACATCGGTCAAGCAATCGCCGGCCTCAAGGGCACAAATCTTACGCGTCGACTCGCCTACGGCCTGGATTACAAGCGTGATCGTACCCTTACGCTCATCGGCGTCGGTAATAGTAAGCGGTATGCGCTCTCCGCCCTCACCAAGACGCACTATCACAAAGTGGCCTGGACGGCGGCTACGCGCTATCAGCGGGGCCTCGACAACGAAACACACCACATTTTCAGAAAAATGTTTCTTATCTAATATCTTAAACATAACGTAGATGAATGTATAAGTGGGGAGAGAGATAGAAATAAAATTACGTATCTCAGCGGGATAATTATCGCGCAAAGATACGTAATTTTTTGGAGTTATGGCAATTGTTCACTTATTAAATGAGCCTATTATCTTGCGAGCCACCGCGCGCCCCGACTCAATGGCTCTCACCACCAGGCTGGCACCCGCTGCTGCATCACCAGCCACGTATACATTAGGGCCAAACTGGGGTTGCTGGGGCCGCAGGAAGCCCAAGGCGAGGAGCACCATATCGCAGTCGATCACCTCTTTCTTGCCCGAAGGTATCATTTTCATGCGACCCGTTGCCTCATCGGGCTGCCAGCTCACCTCCTCAACTTCTACGCCCACCACCTTGCCGTTCTTGCCAAGAAACTGAGTGGAGTTGAGAAGCCAGCGACGTTCGCAGCCTTCCTCATGGCTCGTTGTGGTCTTCATCACCACAGGCCATGCAGGCCAGGGGGTTGAGGGATTGTCGCCCTCGGGGGGCTGGGGCATGATCTCTATTTGCACCACTCCCTTGCAGCCTTGACGGTGGGCTGTGCCGATACAGTCAGAGCCAGTGTCGCCACCACCGATCACCAACACTCGTTTACCTTTGGCGTTGACGAGTTCTTCCTTGGGGAATTGCATCCCGGCCAGAATGCGATTTTGCTGACTCAGCATATCGAGAGCCAAATAGATACCATGAAGGTCACGCCCAGGGATGTCAAGGTCGCGTGCTTGGGGAGTGCCGGTAGCCACCACATAGGCATCAAAGCCTTGCAGCGAGTCGGGAAGTGGCTTGTCGGCACCAGCAGCAAGAGAGGCCACATCGATGTCGGCTTTATAGACAAAGTGGATACCCTCAGCCTCCATCAAGGCTATACGGCGGTCAATCACCTTCTTGTTGAGCTTAAAGTTGGGGATGCCGTAGCGTAGCAATCCACCTGCGGCTTCTGCTTTATCAAAGACGGTGACATCTACCCCCGCCTTGTTGAGATACCAAGCTGCCGAGAGGCCTGCAGGACCAGCGCCGATTATGGCCACTCGGCGTCCTATCCTATGAGCTGGAGGCTCGGGCTGGATATAGCTTTCGAGCCAAGCGCGTTCCATGATGGCCGCTTCGTTCTCGCGGTTGGTGGTAGGAGCATGGTCGGTGAGATACAGTACACACGACTTCTCGCAGAGAGCCGGACATACACGGCCGGTAAACTCTGGAAAGGGGTTGGTGGAGGTCAGCAGCCGATAGGCCAACTCCCAGTTGCCATGGTAGAGAGCGTCGTTCCACTCCGGGCACTTGTTGCCCAGCGGGCATGCCCAGTGGCAGAATGGCACTCCACAGTCCATGCATCGGCTTGCTTGCTCCATACGGTCCTTGGAGTTGAGTGTTTGCTCCACCTCGCTGAAGTCGTGGAGACGATCGGAGATCGGGCGATAGCCTGCCTCCTTGCGTGGTATGGTGAGAAAAGCTTTTGGATTTCCCATAGTTATGAGTTGTTGAGGTTGTTGGAGTAGTTGGAGTTGTTGGGGTTGTTGCTGTGGAGGAGGGTTAATAATCGCGACCTATCTCTGCTATCTTTTCTTGCAGTCGGCGCATCTTCTCCTCTTCCAGCACACGTTTGTACTCGATAGGCACCACTTGGATAAACTGCTCTACATAGTGGTTCCAATCATCGAGCATGGTGCGAGCCAGCTTGGAGCCGGTGTAAACCCAGTGTTGGCGTATGAGCTCATGAAGCTCCTTGCGGTAGCTGCTCTCGTCGAGAAGGCTTAGCTCCACCATGTCCATGTTGCAGAAATAGTCAAAGTTGCCATCCTTATTCCACACATAAGCCACACCGCCGCTCATACCAGCAGCAAAGTTGCGTCCTGTAGGTCCAAGCACTACCACTCGCCCTCCAGTCATATACTCGCAGCAGTGGTCGCCTGCTCCTTCTATCACGGCGATAGCTCCCGAGTTGCGCACTCCGAAGCGCTCGCCTACACGTCCATTGACATAGAGCTCGCCACTCGTGGCTCCGTAGAGGCCCGTATTGCCTGCTATAATATTGTCTTCGGCCACAAAGTTGCTTCTCACTGGGGGCAGTATGCTGATACGTCCACCCGAAAGACCCTTGCCAAAGTAGTCGTTGGTCTCACCCTCGAGTTTGATGTTGACGCCGCGCGTCAGGAAGGCACCAAAGCTCTGGCCAGCCGAGCCCTTAAACTTTAGATTGATAGTGCTGTCGGGCAATCCCTCGGCTCCATATTTCTTGGCTATAAAGCCCGAGAGCATAGAGCCTACAGCACGATCGGTATTCTTAATCGTGTAGTCGAGATGAACCTCACGAGCCGTCTCAAGCGCCGTCGTAGCATCTTGGATAATCGCCAAGTCCTTCACACCGTTGACCTTTGTGTAGGGTCGCCCATCCCAATGTGGGGTGCCCACGATTTTGAAGAGCAGACGCGAAAAGTCGAGGGTAGCCACCTTGGTGTGAGGCTTTATGGGCTTAGGCTCCAGCAAGTCGGTGCGTCCTATTAGCTCGTTGAGGCTGCGGAGACCCATCTCAGCAAGGTATTCTCTCACCTCCTGCGCCAAGAATTTGAAGTAGTTGACCACATACTCTGCGCGTCCACGGAATTTGGCTCTCAGCTTCTCATCCTGAGTAGCCACACCCACCGGACAGGTATTGGTGGAGCATTTGCGCATCATGACACACCCCAGCACGATAAGAGGGAGAGTGCCAAAGGCAAACTCATCGGCACCCAGAGCCGCCATCGTTATCACATCGCGTCCCGTCTTGAGCTGTCCGTCTACTTGCAAGCGCACGTGGCTACGCAACCCGTTGATCACCAAAGTCTGCTGCGCCTCCGAGAGGCCTATCTCGGGCGACACGCCTGCAAACCTCATCGACGAGGCGGGGCTGGCACCCGTGCCACCCTCTGCACCGCTTATCACTATCAAGTCGGCATTGGCCTTGGCCACACCAGCAGCGATGGTCCCTACCCCGCTCTCAGCTACCAGCTTGACGCTGACGGCAGCCTCGGGATTGACATTCTTCAGGTCAAAGATAAGCTCTGCGAGGTCCTCAATCGAGTAGATATCATGATGTGGAGGAGGCGAGATGAGCGAGATGCCGGGGATTGACCCACGCGTCTTAGCGATAATCTCATCCACCTTAAAGCCAGGGAGCTGACCTCCCTCGCCGGGCTTTGCACCCTGAGCCACCTTGATCTGTATCTCCTCAGCGTTGACGAGATACTCGGCAGTCACGCCGAAGCGGCCACTGGCCACCTGCTTGGTCTTCGACGAAAGGCTCACGCCATCCACCTCCGTGTGGAAGCGGGCATTGTCCTCGCCGCCCTCGCCAGTGTTGCTCCGGGCGCCAATACTATTCATGGCGAGAGCCAGAGCCTCGTGAGCCTCCTTGCTGATAGCGCCAAACGACATGGCACCCGTCACAAACCTCTTGACAATCTCCTCTACTGGCTCTACCTCATCAATGGGGACTGCCGGACCAGCGCTCTTGAGGTCAAAGAAGTCGCGGATAAAGATAGGTTGCTCCTTCTCATCGGCCAAGCGAGTAAACTCCTTAAATTTCTTATACGACCCAAGGCGCGTAGCTATCTGGAGGGTGGATATAGTCTCTGGATTCCAAGCATGAGGTATACCATCTTTGCGATAGCTATACTGGCCATTGTTGGGCAACAGGTCAAGATTGTCCTCATCTACACCAGGCTCTTGCGGAGCATAGCCCTCCGTGTGTAGTCGGATGGCATCGCGTGCTATCTCTCGCAGGCCGATCCCTCCTATGGTGCTCATATTAGTACCGAAATATGTGCGCAGCAGAGCTTCGCTCAAGCCTATGCTCTCAAATATCTTAGCGCCACGATAGGAACGAATGGTGGAGATACCCATCTTCGACATGATTTTGAGGAGGCCTTTGCATACAGCCTTGATATAATTCTTCTCAGCGGTAGCATAATTTTCCTGCACTTCGCCACGCTTCACCAAGTCGTCGAGCACGGCAAAGGTCATATAGGGACAGATGGCGCTGGCGCCATACCCAAGGAGCAAAGCGGCGTGCATCACCTCGCGTATCTCGCCGCTCTCCACAATGAGCGCCGTCTGCACACGCTTGCCAGCATTGATGAGATGATGATGCACAGCGCTAACAGCCAAGAGCGATGGTATGGCAGCGTGGGTCTCGTCGGTGTAGCGGTCGGTGAGCACTATGTAGGAGTTGCCAGCATCCACGCTTGCCTCGGCTTCTTTGCAAAGGCGGTCGAGGGCCTCTCGCAGACCATCCTCGCCCTGCGATATCTCAAAGGTCATGGGGAGCTTCACGGTGTTGAAGCCCTTGTAGCGTATGTTGCAAAGGATGTCGAGCTGCGCAGAAGTCAACACCGGATGGGGCAGACGCACCATCTTGCAGTTGCTCTCATCGGGATTGAGGATTCCACACCCCACATTGCCTATATACTCCGTGAGGCTCATCACCAGATGCTCACGTATAGGGTCGATGGCAGGATTGGTCACCTGGGCAAACTGCTGGCGGAAGTAGTTGAAGAATATCTGGGGACGGTCGCTAATCACGGCCAGCGGAGTGTCGTTGCCCATCGAAGCCACAGGCTCGGCAGCGGTGACACACATTGGGATGATAGTCTTCTCGATATCCTCCTTGCCAAAGCCAAACATCTTGAGCTTGCCAGCAAGATTGTCAACAGTGTTTGACACCTTGCGGCCGCTCTTGAGATTCTCGAGCTGTATGCGGTTGGCCTTGAGCCACTCGCCATAGGGGTGAGCCGAAGCCAACTGCTGCTTTATATCGCCATCGTAGTATATCTTGCCTTCCTTAGTGTCAATAAGCAGCATCTTGCCAGGTTGCAGTCGTCCCTTGGCGGCTATCTCGCCTGGCTCGAAGTCCATTACCCCCACTTCGCTGGCCACCACCATCATCTTCTTGTTGGTGATAAGGTAGCGCGAGGGGCGCAGTCCGTTACGGTCGAGCATACCTCCGGCGTAGCGGCCATCGGAGAAGAGGAGGGCAGCCGGGCCGTCCCAAGGCTCTATAAGGATAGAGTGGTATTCATAGAAGGCCTTAAGATCGTCACTGATGGGGTTTTTGTCGTTGAAGCTCTCTGGCACCATGATGCTGATAGCTTGAGGCAACGAAAGGCCCGACATGACAAAAAATTCCAGCACGTTGTCAAACGACGCTGAGTCGCTCATTCCCGGCTGTACGATAGGACTTATAGCCTTCACATCGCCGAGTGCCTCGCTCGAGAGGACACTCTCGCGGGCCTGCATCCACAGGCGGTTGCCACGTATGGTGTTGATTTCGCCGTTGTGGGCCACCATGCGAAATGGCTGAGCCAGCGACCATGTGGGGAATGTATTGGTGGAGAAGCGCGAATGGACAAGCGCCAGTCCAGATGTGAAATAGTTGTTGGTAAGGTCGGGAAAATACTTCCTCAGCTGCATGCTCGAGAGCATTCCCTTGTAGATAATGACAGAGCTGGAGAGGGAGAGGATATAGAAGTCCTCGTCCTTCACTCGCTTCTCTATGCGTTTGCGTATCAGATAGAGCTGGCGTTCAAAGGTAGGGAGCTTCTCATCGGTCACCCCTGTGATAAACAGTTGCTTTATATCGGGCTCCTTATCAAGAGCTTGCTGCCCCAGACATGATGGGTCGGTGGGCACCGAGCGGAGATGCATGAGGTCAAGCCCCTCGCGCTCTATCTCCTCGATGATGATGCTCAGTATGTTCTGGCGTCGCTTCTCGTCCTTTGGCATGAAGACAAGGCCAGTGCCATATCTTCCCTTCTCAGGTACCGGTATGCCTTGTAGAAGGATAAACTCATGTGGTATTTGGAGCAAGATACCAGCGCCATCGCCAGTCTTGCCATCGGCTCCCTCCGCACCACGGTGTCGCATATTCTCAAGCACCTTAAGCGCATTGTCGACAAGCTCGTGGCTCTTTGCTCCGTTGATATTCACCACCATGCCCACTCCACAGGCATCGTGTTCGTTCTCGGGATTGTAGAGCCCAATCGGTTGGGTGTAGTTGACGTTTGCCATTAAAACTTACATTAAAGTGATAAATTGCCATTGAAACAGGCCACAAAGTTACAAATTGCTATTATAACTGCCAAATAATTCTCTTATAAAATCATGCTGTAAAGCATATTTTTTCCGTATAACCATTCCAAAAATAATAATGTTTTGAAAAGTGGGGTTTTAGTCGTAACTTTGCAGACATAAACTCATCACACTACTCTATCTTATGAAAAAATTCATCTACAGTCTTCTGGCTGCTGGCATGCTCCCCCTGGCCGTGCAAGCTCAAGAAGAAACAGCCCCCGCCGATTCGGGCTTCGTATTCACCGATGTCACCGTGATTAAGACCACGCCCGTGCGCGACCAAAACAAGTCGGGGACATGCTGGTGCTTCTCCACCACCTCCTTCTTTGAAGAGGAGCTGCTGCGCAAGACGGGCAAGGAATACGACCTTAGCGATATGTTTACCGTGTGGCACTGCTACAACGACAAGGCGCGCCGCTACGTGCGTCTCTACGGCGAGTGTAATCTGGCAGCTGGCGGCAGCGTGCTCGACGTGCCCTACGTATGGGCCAACTATGGCGTGGTGCCTCAGAGCGCCTATAGCGGCTTGCAATATGGCGAGGACAACCACATCCACGCCGAGCTCGACAACGGCCTGAAGGCATATCTCGACCAGGTGGTGCGTAAGCCCAACAAGCGTCTCTCCACAGCATGGCCCCAAGCAGTAGAAGGCATCCTCAACGCCTACCTTGGCGAGCTGCCTGCCACCTTTGAATATGAAGGCAAGACCTACACCCCTCAAAGCTTTGCCGCCTCGCTCCCCATCGACTTCAACGACTACATTGGGCTGACCTCCTGGACCCACCATCCCTTCTACCAAGAGTTTATTCTCGAAATCCCCGACAATTGGCTCAATGGCACCTATTATAATATACCAATGGAGGAAATGAAGGCCGTGGTCGACAATGCTATCGACAATGGCTATCCTGTGGCTTGGGCTGCCGACGTGTCGGAGGATGGTTTCAACTGGTATGAAGGCTACGCCGTGATGCCCGTGCCTCGCAAAGAGACCGATCTGGAAGGCACCGAACTGTCGCGCTGGGTCAACCTCAAGAAGGCCGACCGTGCTGCCGAGCTCAACAAGATCAATGGTCCATGCGAAGAGATCACCGTCACTCAAGAGAGCCGTCAAGAGATGTTTGACCGCCAAGAGACCACCGACGACCATGGCATGGTCATCGTAGGCCGCGCCGTTGACCAGAAGGGCAACAAATATTATAAGGTGCAGAATTCCTGGACAGAGTATCAGAAATATGGTGGATTCTTCTACGTCTCCGAGCCCTATTTCTTGGCTAAGACCATGGACATCTACGTCAACAAGGAAGCTCTCCCCGCCTCGCTGAAGGCTAAACTATAAGCTACCCATTCCCCACTCTCTAACCCCAACGCGGGCGCAAGTCAATCGCTTAGTGATGACCTGCGCCCGCGTTGGGGTTAGAGGATGGATGAATACGTGATTACATCATCATTTAACTAGGTTAAGCTCAACGCCTGGTTTAAACTTCACCACGCGACGCGAGGGAATCTCAATCTTCTCTTTGGTGCGAGGATTGATACCCGTGCGAGCACCTTTTTCAGCCACAGTAAACGTGCCGAAACCGATGATGGCCACCTTCTCGTTGTTGAGCAATGCCTCAGTGATGGTGTTGACCATTGCGTCAAGCGCCGCCTTGGCATCAGCCTTCGAGAGCTCTGCTTTTTCAGCAATAGCATTAATAAGCTCGGTCTTGTTCATTGCTTTGTGCTTATTGAAAATAAAAGGATACTAATGATTTCGCAAATTTAAGAGTTTTCTCACTCATTCACTAATATTTATGCAAGAATTTTCATTTTTGGCGATTTTTTTTGACCTAAGCGCCACAAAAAGGGTCTCTTGTTTGTTGAATGGGTGAAATATCGTAACTTTGCACCCTATAAGCTAACCAAAAGAGAAAAAAATCCCCCCACTATGCCCCCACGCGGATCAATATTCGGTAGTATTCCTCCCGTCACTAAAAACCTCATCATCATCAACTTTATCATCTGGCTCTTCATGCTCGTAGCGCCGAGCAAGCTGGGTATCGACGTGATAGGACTGGGAGGGCTACATTATTTTAAAGCCTCGGAGTTTAACCCGGTGCAGCTCTTCACTTACATGTTTATGCATTCTACGAGCGATTTTGCGCATATTTTATTCAATATGTTTACGCTCTTCATGTTTGGCATCACGCTGGAACGCACCTTAGGCTCCCCTCGCTTTCTGTTCTACTATCTCAGCTGCGGTATAGGCGCAGCCCTTATCCAAGAGATAGTGTGGGCATTCACGTGGGAAGGTCTCTTTGTCAAGGCCATCGCCAATGCTTATCATATCACCTTTGAGGATGCACGCATGGCCATCGAGCAAGCCTTGATGATGGGCCAGGATCTTCCTTTCCTCAACAATCTGGTGACTATCGGCGCCTCAGGAGCCATCTACGGAGTCTTGCTGGCTTTTGGTATGATATTCCCCAATCGGCCACTCTACATCATGTTTATCCCCGTGCCTATCAAAGCCAAATGGATGGTAATAGGCTACGGCGTTATCGAAGTGTTGATAGGCCTGAGCCAAGCCACCGATGGTGTGGCCCACTTCGCCCACCTTGGCGGCATGATATTTGGATTCATAATCATATACATCTGGAAGAAACGCGGCGTGATCCATGGCAACTATTTTTAGACCCTCGACCCCGCCCTCGCTGTCACAGCGCTTGCAGCTCCATAGGCTCAAGGGTCTGAGTCCATTGCTATGGCTTATCATCGTCAATGTGGCAATCTTCCTTGGGCTACGTATTGTGGGGATAGCTGGAGTGTTTAGCGGCCACGATTCATGGCTCACTGAGGCCAGTCATTGGCTGTCGATGCCAGCATCGCTCTCAGCGCTTCTCCATCGTCCGTGGACCATCCTCACCTATATGGTCACACAGGTAGAGGTGTTTCACATCATATTTAATATGTTGTGGCTCTACTGGTTTGCCACCATATTTCTCGAGATATCCTCCAATCGCCAGCTCCTGTGGCTTTACCTTTGGGGAGGCCTCGGAGGAGCACTGCTCTACATCCTAAGTTATAATATTTTTCCAGGCCTACGGGCTGAGGGGAGCGTATTGCTCGGGGCCTCAGCTGCCATCATTGCCATCGTCGTGGCCACGGCTCTACGAATCCCCAATTATAAGCTCAACCTCCTTTTTCTGGGGCCGGTGGCCGTGAAGTGGGTGGCTCTCGTGACTATAGTAATCGACTGTATCAGCCTTACAGGCGACAACACCGGCGGCCATATAGCCCATCTCGGAGGAGCCTTGGCGGGGGTAGTGTTTGTAGTGGCGCAGCGCTTGCAGGCAAGCCGTAGGCGTCGCCATCCGCGGTTTATCCCTGGAGGTCGCTGGGTTCAAGGCGAGCCAGTGCAAGAGGCCGCGTCCACCGTGAAACGGGCAAGCGCCACCCACGACGACACAGCCACTCTCGACGCCATCCTCGACAAGATCAAGAGCTCGGGCTACGCCTCGCTCACGCCCGAAGAACGCAAGCGCCTCTTCGACGTGAGCAATCGTATCAAGTAACCGTTCAAGTATGCGACATCTTTCCCACCTCATAGCCACCATCGTCAATGTGACGCTGGCCTTCCTCACCATCCTCGCCG
Organism: Bacteroidales bacterium; assembly: GCA_020859845.1. Classification (GTDB taxonomy): domain Bacteria; phylum Bacteroidota; class Bacteroidia; order Bacteroidales; family Muribaculaceae; genus Paramuribaculum. The sequence goes on along the minus strand of JAJBVL010000057.1, from coordinate 47,943 downwards.
CTTATAGCGGCCTTGTCAATCCCCAGCAGTGGGGAGCGCCTGCCGTGTTTGCCATGACCTTCCCCTATCTGGTTGGAGCCATGTTGGTGTTGATGATTGTCGACATCTGGTGGTATCGGAGGATGGTTCTCGTGGTGGTGGTCACTCTCTTTATAGTAGGGCGCCCTCTCTTGGCTTGGTGTCCTCTCAACTTCTCCCCTCTCAGCATTGACCGCACTCCCTATACCCATACGTTCACGTTGATGACCTACAACGTGTTTGGCCTCGTGGACTGGCAGACCGACAGCGTCACCCCTCCCCTCAATCCCACGCTGCAGGCCATTCTTTCCACCGATGCCGACATCGTGGTGATGCAAGAGCTGCGTGGGCTCAAGAAGGCCGGGCGCAAGGACAAGATTTCACCCCAACTCGTGGATTCAGTCTACGCCCGCTATCCCTATCATAGCAACCAGACAGATGCTCTGGGCATATTCTCCAAGTATCCTTTCAAGAGCGTGAGCTACGACGTCAAGAAGATGCCTACATTTGAGATTGAGGGCTACCAGATAGAGCTGCCGGGCGAGGTGAAGTTGACGCTCGTCAATGTCCACCTGCAATCAATTGGCCTGACCAACAGCGACCGCAAGCTCTATCGCGACATGACCGACCGTCTGCCCAATCGCACGGAGCTAAAGGAGGTGCGCCACGACCTCATCAGCAAGCTCACCCACGCCTATCGTCTGCGAGCCGAGCAGGCCGAGGAGGTGCGCAGAGTGCTTGATGGTATTGAGGGTGACCTGATTCTCTGTGGCGATTTCAACGATATCCCCCTGAGCTATGCCCAGCGCACCATCATGGGCGCCGATATGCGTGATGCATATCGACAGGCAGGGCTGGGCCTTGGTATCAGCTACCATGCCGACCGCCTTTACTTCCGCATCGACCACATCCTTTATCGCGGCAACTTGCAGCCGCTCACCATGTCGAGGCGCACGTTCCAGACCAGCGACCACTATCCCATGGTGGCTACCTTTGCCTATTAATTCCCTTGCTGACCCTCTTCCTCTACCGACGATGCCTCTCCAGATAGCGTAGCTGCTTCTCGAGCATCTCAAGATAAGGCGCCTTCACTCCCAGCGCATCTGCCTTTTGGAGCGCTTTGGTATATAGGTAATAGATCTCCATGGGGCGATGATGATCCCAGTCTACCTTCATGCTTGGAGCATACGGGAGCATGCTGCGTGTGGCCTCAAGGTTGGAGAGGGCATGCTCTACGTTGAGGGATTCAACTCCAGCAGCATTGGCCAGCGCTATCACTTCCATCATTATATTCTTGAGCAAAGCGTAGCCTTCCTCGCTGTTTACGAGCGAGAGTGTGTCGGTGTTGAGGGCCACTGTGAGGCCGTTGAAAGGCAGATTCCAGATGGCCTTGCGCCAGCGGGCAAAGTCGTAAGGCAGGATATCCGTAGCCACTCCTGCTTGCTCCAAGTCGGTGGCCACCTGGCCCACTCTATTATCGTCCTTCACCGAATAGTTGGCAAGGGTCAGGGCGCCATAATCCTGATGGGAAATGTGAGCAGGGCCTATTTTGGTGGAGCAGATAAATCCCAAGCCTGTAGCAATCTGCAAGCCGGGCATCTGGGCTTGCAAATCCTCCTCTACCCCAATGCCATTTTGAATCAAGACCACTATAGTGTCCGGGCCCACTATGGGCTTAAGCATCTCGGGGAGAAGGTGGTTGTTGACAGTCTTAAGTGCCACAAACACTACATCCACCACGGGCATTTCACTCGTTGACCGATACGCCCGAGGATTCTCAATGATAAAAGAGCCAAGACACGAATCCACCTGCAAGCCCTGGCTTCTCATCTCTTCATAGTCGGAATGAGCCAGGAAATGTACTTCCTGGCCGCTATGAGCTAATCTGCCACCATAATAACCGCCGATGGCTCCGGTGCCTATCACTGCATATTTCATTTCTACGATTTAAAAGAAGTAATGGGAAAGTCAAAGGGGCCACGCTCTCAACAGAGCTGGCCCCTTGTGTGGGTTGAAAAAAGGTTGTAGTCGTCAAGCTCACTTGCTCTTGGCCCGGAGGCTTTGAGTAGAGGTTTACTTTCTGATACCAAGCTCCTTCTGAGCGATGATAGCACGATAGCGAGTGATGTCCTTCTTGATGAGGTAATCAAGCAGACGACGACGCTTACCTACCAAAGCCTTCAGAGCGCGCGCAGTAGTATAATCTTTGTGATTTGACTTGAGGTGATCAGTCAAATGAGCGATACGGACCGAGAATAGTGCAATCTGAGCTTCAGGCGAGCCAGTGTCAGTCTTACCCTTACCGTACTTCTCAAAGATGTTTACTTTTTCTTCAGAACTGAGATGCATTCTTAGAAAGTGGTTAGTAGTGAATAATTTGAGTTGATTTATCAGCGTTTCCTTCGAAACACGGCTGCAAAGTTACGCTTTTTCCGCCTCATCTCCAAATCTTCCCCAAAAATTATTCTTAACAATCTGTGTAATGGCCAAAAGTGAGGCGCGAGAGACGCTCGGGCTGCAGCATCTCTATCACCTGCTGGAGGTCGTCGCTGCTTACAGCGCGTATATTCTCCACTATCTCTTGAGGCGAGGCTACGCGTCCGTGGTAGAGCATGGAGCGTCCCGTGGAGAGCGCCATCTGTTCTAGCGAGCTGCTGGCCACTATCAGTTGGCCCAGATATTGCCGCTTGATGGCCGCGAGCTTGCGAGAAGAGATGCCTTCGCGTCGCAACGTCTGAAGGGTGTCATATGTCAAGTCGAGACATCGCTCATTGTCCTCTGTGTCGCAACCATAATAGATGGTGAAGAGCCCCGTATCCGTCAGCAAAGCCGTGGAGGCCTCTACGGAGTAGACTAGTCCACGGCGCTCGCGCAGGGCCACGTTGAGCAGCGAGTTCATCCCAGGGCCTCCAAGAAGATTGGTGACGATGGCCACGGCATGGCGCAGCGGGGAGAAGAGTGAGGGCGTGGCTCCTCCTATCACCGTATGGCTCTGATGGAGGCCCAACTGCCGGCATTGATTCTCTCCAGTGTGAAGCATAGGCGCTTGTCGCTCACGCTTAACGTCAGGGCGATCAAGCACCCCAAAATATCTCTCCACCACTCCCCTCACCTTGGCATCTGACGATGGACCGAGGTAAAACCACGTCATCGCGCCCGGAGTGTAAAAACGCCGCAGATAAGCCTGACAGACCTCCGAGGTGAAAGTGTCAACCGTAGACCTGCGTCCCAAGATATTGTGGGCAAGAGGAGAGCCAGCATAAAACATCTCTTCAAAATCATCGTAGACAGCTTCGCTTGGCGTGTCGAGATAAGAGGCTATCTCATCATCCACCACCTCACGCTCGCGGTCGATCTCTCGCGTGGGAAATCTTGAGTGGCTCACCAAGTCGGCTATCAATTCGGCGGCTCTCGCCAGATAGCCGCGAGGGCAGCAAGCGTAGACCACGGTCTCCTCCTTGGTGGTGTAGGCGTTGAGTTCGCCTCCAATGCGCTCCAGTCGGTTGATGATATGCCAAGCCCGGCGGCGCTCCGTGCCTTTGAAGATGGTATGCTCCACAAAGTGGGCAAGGCCCTCGTGGGCCTCATCCTCGTCGCGGCTTCCGACGTTGACCACCACGCCACAGTATTCCACAGCCGATGGTTGCTGACGCACTACGCCTCGAAGGCCATTCTCCAAAGTGAAATAAGAAATCTTCACAGCCTTTAATCCATTTATCCTTAATCTTTTAATCCTCTACCCCTTAGTCCCTTTCGCCCTTTGCTCCAAATACATCACAATGTCAATCTCTCCATAGGAATAATCCTCGGGCAGCAACTGCTTGACATCGCTTTTAGCAAATGACTCGTTAAAGCCTTGGAGCGCTCGGCGCACCACCTCTTGGCGCTCGTGCGTTACAATCTTCTCAAGTTCGTCTACTGGCAGACGGCCTTCTTCGACATGCTTTATCAGATGCTTCACAATAGTGGTGGATGAACGCGCACGCTCCTTAGCTATCTCGTCAACCGTCATCCCGCTCTGGTACATACGGAGAGTGACTTCATAGGTGGATTCTTTGGGCTCCTTGGGTTGCGTTGCTATCTCTTTTTTCTTGGCGCGGGCTTCTCGTCTTAGGCGGCTATAATAGCTGCCTCCATCGCCAAAAATCGCCTCAAACTCTTCCATCTCCTTCTCCTTCTTCTTCTTTTCGAGAGGAGAGGGAACGCCAAGGGCTGCTTGGGCCTTGAGGTTAAGATAGGTCTTTACGTCGAAAGGCTTCTCCTTAAGCTCCGAGAAGAGATATGACTTGGCATTGATAGCCTTGCGCAGGTCTACAACGGCATTATTGTAGATTTCGGCCACCGATTTATTATTGATGTTGACAACCGCCTTGGCTAATATGTCCATCAACACCTCCTCTATCTTGCCATCGAAATATGCGGCTGAAGCCTTTACGCGCTCTTGCATCTGTGAAAGAGCGCCGGCCACGACCATCTGCCGATACTGAGGAGCAAACCGCCGCCCCACATCCTGCAGGCACATCTGGATGACAGGTACGGCATCCTTAAGACGCTTGAGCAGGGCTGCATGCTGACGGCTCAGATGCTCATCTACTACGCGAGCCATCCAGTTGACTCCATTGATGATGGGCTGGAAATCAAAGAGCTCGTCGAGTAGGCTGATAAGATAGTCGTGCTTATACTCATCCATGCGAGCCACGTCGCGGTCAGCTTCCTTACACTGCTCAGCTATATAGGAGCCCACCTCGCGATCGGTGATAACAGCGCTCGACGATAACGGGGCGGAAAGCACCATCCCCTCCAACGTGCGGCAACGGCTCAGAGCCACGTAGGCTTGGCCATGGGCAAATGAGCTACTAATGTCGATAACGGCCTTGTCAAAGGTCAATCCTTGGCTCTTATGGACAGTGATGGCCCACGCCAGACGCAAGGGATACTGGATAAACCGTCCCCTCACTTCCTCTTTGATGGCCTTTGTAGTGGGGTCGATGGTATAGGCGGTGTTTTCCCATTCCACGGGGGTGACGCGTATCTCGCCACTATCTTCACAAGCCACTATTACCTCGCCTTCAGCCATCCCTACCACTCGTCCTATCTTGCCGTTGTAGTACTCCTGATTGCCAGAAGGGTCGTTTTTGACAAACATCACTTGCGCTCCTGGCTTCAGCTGGAGTTCCCATTCGGTAGGATAGTCCTTCTCTGAGAAGTCGCCTTCCACCTTAGCCGTAAGTCGTATCAAGGGAGTTGATAGTTGGGATAGGCGGCGCTCGTTGTATTCGTAGGCTGTGCGATTGTGGGTGGTGAGCCTTATCCAGCCATCTTCTTGTGGCTCAAAGCCCGGTATATAGCGGGCGTTAAGTCGCTGGAGGCCCTCCTGGCTCAGCTGATTGAGGCGCACCTGCTCCAGGAGCTCTATAAACGCAGCGTCTTGCTGACGATATATATGGCGCAGCTCCACCGTCACACAGTGGGTCTTGGCCAAGGCATGGCTGGAGAAGAAATATGGCGTAGGGTAATACTGGGCCAGCTGCAACCACTCGCTGTCATTGGCCACAGGCGGCAACTGCATCAGGTCACCGATAAGCAGAAGCTGTACGCCTCCAAATGGCCGCGAGGCGTCGCGATAGCGGCGCAGGGCATCGTCGATCTGGTCGAGCAGGTCTGCTCTCACCATCGACACTTCGTCGATAACCAGCAGGTCGAGCGTCTTGATAAGATTTTTCTTGGATGCGCTCATGCGAAATCGCTGACGGTCGTCGCGTGGTGGGGCGCCAGGGATAAAGGGACCGAAAGGCAGCTGGAAAAAGGAGTGGATGGTCTGGCCACCAGCATTGATGGCAGCTACACCCGTGGGCGCCACTACTACCATACGCTTTGGTGTCAACGAGCGCAGGTGCTTGAGGAAGGTGGTCTTGCCGGTGCCAGCCTTTCCGGTCAGAAACACAGAGATGCCTGTATTGGCAATGAAATCCCACGCCGTGCGCATCTCGGGATTGCGATGGCGCTGGGTTCCATAGGCCACAGCGCCCTCCTCAACGCCAAGCGAAGCCACGTCGACGTCGCGCTCCGCTGTCCAGTCGTAGGGATTAGTAGGTATATTTGAATTTGTTTTTTCGTCCATGGATGGGAGTTGCTATTGCAGAGATGCTACAAAGGTAAGCATTTTTGGCTTATATCCTCTCCACAGAAGAAAAAATACTATGGGCTGTCCACGCCCACTGCGTTGACAGCCCACAGACCAATAGTAAGGTGTGACCAGCACTGGATGCTTACCATCTGAGTCTGGGCGCTCTCCCAGGTTGAACTCCGCTCCCAACTGCCAGCGGGGGAAGGACTCCGAGACACGTTGGCCACACCCTAGAGACCATAAGTATATGATGGAGGCTAGCACATCCCCTCTTTAGCCCTTCAAGCAAGGAGTGCCAGCGCTCTCTGTACGTCTTAACAGAATGTCGTTGTCGTATAAGCAAGATTTTTACAGCGTTGATTGACTGCAAGTATCGTGTCATAGCTTTATCGATGTAGGGAAACGTATACTTATACAACACTAACTTTTTCTCAAAGGTTGTGAAAATATGGCCACATTTGTAAGGTTTTATTAAAAAAAGTTAGTACTTTTGACCCACTTTAGAAATTTAACCCCATAATCCCTCGTTCCATGAAGATTATCTCCAAGATGGCTTCTTTAGCCATAGCCTTGCTCCCGTTAGGGATGACGGCCCAAGAGCTTACCATCGTGCCTCTGCCTGCCCAGATTGAGATGCAGCAGGGTTCCTTCTCGCTCCAGCAGCCACTGGTGGTGAGTGTGCCTCAAGGCGCTGATTCGCTTCAGCAAGTAATAGCGCGTTTTGTTGCTCCCTATCCACAGGTGAAGGTGACATACGCGAGCACCAATCCCAATGTAGTGGTCAACGTTGACCCGACGATTGCTCCCGAAGGCTACGCCCTCAACATCACCCCAGAGGCCATCTCAATTGCTTCCTCCACTGAGGCTGGTCTCTTTTATGCCCTCACCACGCTGAGCCAGATGGCAGCTACCCAAGGGCTCACCCTCCCGGCAGTGGCTATCGTCGATGAGCCTCGCTTTGGATGGCGCGGTTTCATGCTCGATGAGGGTCGCCACATCTTTGGCAAGGACGAAGTGAAGAAGGTGCTCGACATGATGGCTGGCCATAAACTCAATCGCTTCCACTGGCACTTGACCGAGGACCAGGGCTGGCGCATCGAGATCAAGCAATATCCCCTTCTCACCGAGGTGGGAGCCACTCGTCCCAGCACCAAGCTGGCATGGAGCCGCTCCGACTGGCCTCGCGATTCCATCCCCTATAGCGGCTACTACACTCAGGATGACATTCGCGAGATTGTGGCCTACGCCAAGGACCGCTACATCGAGATTGTACCCGAGATTGATATCCCCGGCCACACCCAGGCTGCCGTTGCCGCCTATCCAGAGATACTTGCCTGCGACCCTGAGAATCCTCATGAAGTGTGGCTGGAGCAAGGCGTAAGCCCCGACGTAATGAACGTGGCCAACCCCGCAGCCGTCAAGATGGCCACCGACATCATTGATGAGCTCGTAGAGCTTTTCCCCTTCCCCTACCTGCATCTTGGCGGCGACGAATGCCCCACCGACAAGTGGGAACAAAACGCCCAATGCCAGGCTCTGCTGGCTGAGATTGGCAGCGACAACTATCGCGACCTGCAGCTCAACTTCTATCGCGAATTGGCAAAGCATATCGCCGCTCTCCCCGCCGACAAGCAGAAGAATCTGATATTCTGGAACGAGGTGCTCCACGGCAACACCCAGATGCTCGAAGGCACTCCCATCACTATCATGGCATGGGTTGGAGCTGACGAAGCCGCGCTCGACGCTGTCAATCGTGGTCTGCCAGTAATCCTCTCCCCCCAGATTCCCTACTACATCAACCGTAAGCAAAGCGAGCTCCCAACAGAGCCTATGTCGCAGGGTCGTGGCACAGAAAGCGTGGAGCGTGTATATGCCTACGTGCCCATGAACAACATTCCCGCCGACAAGGCCAGCCTCTACGAAGGTGTTCAGGCCAACTTCTGGAGCGAGTATGTAGAAACTCCCGAAGTGCTTGAATATCTAATGATGCCTCGCTTGGCAGCTGTTGCCGAGGCTGGATGGACCCCGCAGGAGCGTCGCCAGTACCCCGACTTCCGCAATCGCATCATGCGTCTGGCTCCCGCCTACTACGACCCCCAGCATTGGGGCTACGCCAAGCACATCTGGCAACAGACCCCAGCCGAATAACCCCGCTCCCATACATATAAGAGACTGGGGCAAAATGCATTAACTCAGCGAATCCCTTCTGGATTCTTTCAAATAGCTATAAATAATTTACCCCTTAGGGCTGTGTCAAATTGATACAATCTATTGCAACCCCGTAGGGGTTCTTCCAAATAGATACCAAATTATACAATTCCACCCCCTAACTAAGAAACGGCGCCTAGGCGCCGTTTCTTAGTTAGGGGGTAATATATTATAGCTATTTGGAAGAATCCCTACGGGATTCCCTGAGCAAATGAGTAGAGTATGGAATATTTCTACTACATTTGTGGATGATTAGCCGCATAAAAAACCAACAACATACCCTATGCAACTACATATAGCTATTAGCAAAATCTTAAAATACCAAGGAGAGAGCTTCTTGCTTGAGCCTAAGATGATCAACGCTCTGATTGATTTTCAAGCTTTCGAGCAGCATCAGGCGCTCAAAAACACGTTTCGCACCCTCCATCAAGACGGATATGTGGCCAAGGTGGCAAAAGCGCAGGCGTGGGACACGGCCTGCGACCAGCTGGTATATGATGTGGTGAGAGACTATGCTCTGCCTCAACCCCTCGTGGAGTATTCGCTTAAGAGCGTAGCCTACGGCGTGGGAAAGCTCTCCTCTGTCACTTTGCCCGAGGAAGATCCTGCAAGCCTACCAGCGCCCCAGCCTACAAATGGCCTTGATCCTGAACTGTCGCTAAGCTATATGGACTTGATTGATGACCAGCGATTGTCAAAACGCCACCATGACAAAGCCATTGAATATCTCCAGTCAATCATAGAGACGAAGACCGACTGGAAAAAGGAGATGAAGATCGACGTTAAAATCCATCCCATATATAAGATTTATGGTAATGCTGCCAATCTCCAGTTGGCGCTGGAGATCACGGGGCCTTACCCTACCGAACAGACTATCGACTTTGTCCTATACGACCACCGAGGCAACATTATCGGGAAAAGTCTGGCCTTCTTTGACGAATACTCCAAGGATCGACGCGGATTCAGAGTGTGCGAGACCGACTCTGTAAATGAAGAGCAATATGGCTCCATCGCCAATATTGCTCGCATAGTGGTCTATTAAAGCTTTTCGATAGCAGGGATGGCCGTTTGAGCGGTGGCCACGCCAATGTCGTAGACGCGCTGCATCTCCGCAGGGTCGTGACATGTGTGGCCAATAGGAAGAGCGTATGGGGGACGTATTACGATGGCTCTATCCTCGCGCTCAGCCGCTGCCACATACTCCAGCTGACGATTGTACACCTCATGGCGGCGTCGCAGCGCCTCCACCAGCCGAGAATGCTTGCGCAGCCACATCCTCATCACAGGGAAGGCGCGTGTAAGCTCCTTATGATAGCCTGAAGGCTGCGTTAAGACCACTACATTGCGTCTATAGCCTATGCTCTCAAAATACTCCAGCGGTATGCTATCTGATATCCCTCCATCCAGCAATCGGCGCCCATCGAGATTGACAATGCGCGAGCATACTGGCATCGATGCCGAGGCGCGTATCCAGTCAAAGGCTTCATCGTCGGCGTAGTCAAGGCGCTTGTAGACGGCCTCACCAGTATCAACATCAGTACACACCACATAGAATGCCATAGGATTGGCCTCAAAGGCTGCGCAGTCAAAGGGGTCGATCGTGCGCGGCACGATATGATAGGCAAATTCTGCCCCAAACAGGTCGCCCGTCGTAAGCCACGACCTCACGGAACACATCCTCCAATCCTTTGCCAAAAGCTTATTGTAGCGCAGGCCACGTTCTGGCTGGCGCGACTTATAGTTGCACCCAAAAGCCGCTCCCGCCGACACCCCTATCAACCCGTCGAAGGTCACCCCATGGCGCATCAGGGTGTCGATGACGCCCACGGTAAACATACCTCTCATGGCGCCACCCTCCAACACCAGCCCGCGAAGGACATCCTTTTGTGTGCTCTGGCTCTTCATTATCAGTGAGAAGGATTTGAATTAAATCTCATTCAAAGGTAGCTCAAAATCTCCGCTTTTCCAACGATTCTTAATATTTTTTGCTCTCGAGCCAAAACATTCCTCCTCCCGTCATTGTTTCTTCATATAGGCTCAAAGTATGGAGCCACAAATAGCAAGTATAACCCTATTTTTTAAACCCCATAAGATTATGATCCGTATTAATGGCTTTTTTCAAGTAGCTCAAGAGGCCTTGGCCGACGTAAGTAAGAATCTTTGCGCCATCGCTGAGGCTGGTCGCCAAGCTGAGGGCTGTGTGGCATTCGACGTGTTTGCATCGCTGACGCGTCCCGACGTAGTGATGACATGCGAGACGTGGAAGGACGAGGAGGCTCGCCATGCTTTCAAGGAGAGCGACGCCTTCAAGGCTCATTGCAAGGATGTCTGCGCCAACACCCAGAAGAAGATTGAGCAATTTGATTTTCCACAGCGCTGACACTTGGCCTCCGCTGACAGCAAGATAAAAATTGCGTCGAGGATAGACCTTTATCCTTGGCGCTTTTTGTTAATGGTCAGAGAGCAAACTTGTTTTTGAGTTGTTATACTATAAAAACCTTTATACCAAACGACTATGAAGAAGATATTTCTCACATTGGCATGCGCTCTTGCAGCCGGCTCAATGATATTCGCTCAGGGTCCGGCCTTCCCAGGAGGCGGTCCCGGCGGTCCCGGTGGTCCCGGTGGAGGCCCAGGCGGTCCTGGAGGTCCTGGCGGAAATCCAGGTGGTCCCGGTGGACCCGGTGGAGGCCCGATTGCGGCTCCAGCGCCTTATCCCGGAGGAGGCGGTGGTGGTATTCTCGGGGGCCTTATTCCTGCGCCGCGCCATGCTTTCACGCCTGCACCCGCTCCCCCACCCAACGCTGTGCAGTGTCTGCTCGGCGGCTTGACCTATTGGGTGGCCAACGGCCTTTTCTACCACCTCACCTCCGCAGGTAACTATGTGTCGTCAACCGAGCCACCGCTGGGATTGGTAGTGCCTACGCTGGTCAATGCCATTCCTATCACTTGGAACGGCTCGTTGGCCTATCTCAAAAACCACACCATCTATCGCCCCGTGTGGATCAACGGCATGCAGGAATACAAAGTCATCGCCTACACCTAACAGACCAAAAAATGTAAACTGACCACAATTCAAGTTGCCAAGCAACGCGTATAATGAGCCGTCGCTTGGCAACTTGCTTTTGCTTATTTGAAACATAAGTGCTATATTTGCGATTCAAACGCTTAAACTGTCATCTTTTACCTCAAATCACAAATATATGGAAGAGCCCCAGCTCAAGAAGAGAGCCATAGAGGCCATGAGCCGTTCAGGAGAACTGTATCAAGCCGGCGAATATAAAGCTGCCCTTGAGGTAGCTCAGCGAGCCTACGACGACTACAACGAGCTGCAACGCCTGCGCAGCGACGACGAAGACTTTTCCGACCTCATCTTCGCCGCCCGTGAACAATACGAGAAGTGCCAGCAGGCCGTGGCGCGCCAGCGCGCTGAGGCTCTAAAGCGCCTTGAGGAGGAGTATGCCCACGCTCTTGAGCTAAAAGCAAAAGCCGACAAAGGGGATATAAAGGCAGCGCTGCAGGCTGCCGACTGGTTTGCCGACGAAGACCATTGGAACTTTCTCCACGAGCGCAACGAGAAACGCGCCTTGTATTACGCAGCCAACCTCTATCACTCTGTGGCTGCCAACGATAGTGCCCCGCTGGAATATCGCGCTTTGGCGGCATATAATATTGGCCAGATGCACTTCAAGCCCAAGTATGGCAACGTCAATATCAACAACGCCATGCAATATTTCAAGCTGGCTGCCGACATGGAGCTGAGCCTCGAAAGCCCAACGCAAGACTTACTCTTCCCTATTCTCACGGCCCTGGTAAAAGCAGCCACATATATGGGCAACATACCATTGGCATGTCAATACGCCCAAGCAGCTCGCGAGCATGGCGCCGATATGGGCATCTTCGACCCCGTGGCTCGATACGGCGTGCGCCATGAAGAGAAAATGGCCAGCGAACTTATCGACCAAATGGTGGACCCTCCCACATGGGAAGGCATGCTCCTCCGAGGACAAGAGCTCTACAACCAATATCTTGAGGACTATACCAATCCCGAAAAAGAAGGCGCCTACGATGCTTTCAAGAAGCGCATGGTCGACTTCTTTGAGGCTAATGAGACGACAGACCCACAAGGCGCCTACAACTGCTTGAGCCTCGTAATCTACTCCTTCTACGACGGCCCCGACTTCATAGATAGCGACTACATGGACTATCTCAATAAAGGCGTGGAGGAAGGCTCGCTGTGGGCTCAACACTACCTGGCCCTCGTCTACGACCTCGCCAGCGATGGCGCCTCCGAGCAAGGCGACCAACCCAAGGCCCAAGAATATCACAGCCAGGCCTTGCGCCATCAATGTCTCGCGGCCAACGAAGGCCTCCGCAACGCCATCGAAGTCTACCTCTGGTGGCTCAAGAACGACGGCGCCGACAAGGCCCTCATCTCCCACTATGAGGACGTGGCCCGCCAATACGACATCGAGGTAGAAGAATAATAAATTCCTAGTGAAAAGATAGATAATAATTAAAGTAAGTTTATCGTCATATTTAACTTTAACTATCATTTCTTTCCCTCTCTGCGGTAGCTTTCGCAGTGCAGCGGCCCTCCGCTGCTCTTTTTGAGCCAGCCCTCTGGCTCTCACAAGCCGATGTCATTAGATCGCGTCGGAGGGCCGACACTTAATGAGCAGCGGAGGGCCGCTGCACTGCGAAAGCTACCGCAGAGAGGGAAGTGGCTTAAGATATTTTCAAAAATAGAATTGGTTAAAGTAATTTGAATGTTTACTTATTGATAATAAGTGTCACGGAACACCTCTTTTGCCTTATCTCCAATTTGTCGTGACAGCGTCGCGATTTTTTCCTGTGAGAGCATTGTGCGCTCATAGACGGATGCAGAAATCTGGCGGTCGAGTTCACGAGTGGACAGATGGTCATGTACACAAAGACGGAGATAGAACTCTCGCTCCGTGCCTGTTTGGCATCGGCCAAGTATCGTTCTATTGTGGCTCCAGCTTAATTGTCGCCACAGTGTGGCGAGTTTTTCATCATTATGATATGCCTCATAGCATGACATCTTATATAGCTTTCTCTTATTTAGTTTTGGTGGTTTCGTTGATATTTGTTAACTTTGCAGCCGCAAAATATTTACGTGATAATTAACTGAAAAGACATCATATACCTATCACCACGGAATGATCAACATCACATTTCCCGACAAATCGGTGAAGCAATTCCCCGAAGGTACCACCCCTCTCGAAATTGCCCAGTCGATAAGCCCGCGTCTGGCCAAGGACGTGCTGGCTGCAACGGTCAACGAACAGGAATGGGACCTCTCGCGCCCCATCACTGCCGACGCCGAGCTACGTCTCTTCAAGTGGGACGACCCAGAGGGCAAGCACGCTTTCTGGCATAGCTCTGCCCACCTCCTCGCCGAAGCCCTCCAAGAGCTCTATCCCGGCGTGAAGTTTGGCATCGGCCCCGCCATCGAAAACGGTTTCTACTACGACATCGACCCCGGAGAACACTCCATCACCGCCGCCGACTTCGAGAAGATAGAGAAGAAGATGCTCGAGCTCGCTCGCGAGAAGCAGGAGATCGTGCGTCGCGACATCTCTAAAGCCGACGCCCTCGAAGCCTTCGGCAAGCGCGGCGAGACCTACAAGTGTGAACTCATCAGCGAGCTCGAAGATGGCCATATCACCACCTACACCCAAGGCTCATTTACCGACCTCTGCCGCGGTCCACATATCCCCACCACTGCCCCCATCAAGGCCGTGAAGATCACCTCGCTCGCCGGTGCCTACTGGCGAGGCGACGAGAAGCGTCCACAGCTGCTGCGCGTCTACGGCATCACCTTCCCACAGCAGAAGATGCTCGACGAGTATCTCGTGCTGCTCGAAGAGGCCAAGAAGCGCGACCACCGCAAACTCGGTAAGGAGATGGAGCTCTTTGCCTTCTCGCAAAACGTTGGCGCCGGCCTGCCCCTCTGGCTTCCCAAGGGTGCAGCCCTGCGCGACCGCCTGGAGCAATTTCTCCGCAAGATACAGAAGCAGTATGGCTACCTCCAGGTAATCACTCCCCATATTGGCGGCAAGAACCTCTACGTCACCTCGGGCCACTACGCTAAATACGGCAAGGACTCGTTCAAGCCTATCAAGACTCCCGAGGAGGGCGAAGAATACCTGCTCAAACCAATGAACTGCCCCCACCACTGCGAAATCTTCAAGGCATATCCACGCAGCTACCGCGACCTGCCCATGCGTCTGGCCGAGTTTGGCACAGTGTATCGCTACGAGCAGAGCGGCGAGCTCCACGGCCTGACCAGAGTGCGTGGCTTCACGCAGGACGATGCCCACATCTACTGCGCCCCCGACCAGATCAAGGGCGAGTTCTTGAAGGTAATGGACATCATCTTCTACATCTTCAAGGCTCTGAAGTTTGACAACTTCGAGGCCCAGATATCCCTGCGCGACCCGAAGAACAAGGATAAATACATCGGCAGCGACGAGAACTGGCACCTCGCCGAAAGCGCCATCATCGAAGCCTGCGAAGAGAAAGGCCTCAAGGCTCGCAAAGAGCTGGGCGAGGCTGCCTTCTACGGACCCAAGCTCGACTTTATGGTGAAGGATGCCCTCGGACGCCGCTGGCAGCTTGGCACCATCCAAGTGGACTACAACCTCCCCGAGCGCTTTGGCCTCGAATACACCGGCGCCGACAATCAGAAGCACCGCCCAGTGATGATCCACCGAGCCCCCTTCGGCTCGATGGAGCGCTTCGTTGCTGTGCTGCTCGAGCACACCGCTGGCCGATTCCCCCTCTGGCTCGCTCCCGACCAGGCAGTGGTGTTGCCCATCAGCGAGAAGTTTAACGACTACGCTTACGAGGTGGCTCGCCAGCTCAACGCCGAGGATATACGCACCATCGTCGACGACCGCAACGAGAAGATAGGGCGCAAAATACGCGACAACGAGATGCGCCGCATCCCCTATTTGCTTATTGTAGGTGAAAAAGAAGCCCAAAATGGTGAAATTTCTGTAAGAAAACAAGGCGAAGGTGATAAAGGTACGATGAAAATTGCTACCTTTGCAGCGCAATTGACGCAAGAAGTCAAGGAAATGACCAACCAATAACCCTACTGAATGGACAAAAAGCCCTATAATCCCGGTCCTCGCCGACCATCTGCCCCCAGCGGCCAGCAGCCCTCCCAGCAGCCACAACAGCGCCGGAGCCACGACCGCAACGCCAAAGACCCCTACAACATCAACGAGCGCATACGTGCCCGTGAGGTGCGTCTTGTAGGCGATAATGTGGAGACAGGCATCTACACCATTCAGCAGGCTCTCAAGATAGCCGAAGACCAGGGGCTCGACCTCATCGAGATCTCCCCTACCGCCGAGCCCCCAGTGTGCAAGGTGCTCGACTATCAGAAGTTTCTCTACCAGCAGAAGAAGCGTCAGAAGGAGCAAAAGGCCAAAGCCACCAAAGTGGTGGTGAAGGAGATTCGCTTCGGTCCTCAGACCGACGACCACGACTACAACTTCAAGCTCAAGCACGCCCAAGAGTTTCTGAAGGAAGGAGCCAAGGTAAAGGCCTACGTGTTCTTCAAAGGCCGCTCCATCCTCTTCAAGGAGCAAGGCGAGGTGTTGCTTCTACGCTTTGCCAACGACCTTGAGGATGTGGGCAAGGTAGAGCAAATGCCAGTGCTCGAAGGCAAGCGTATGATTATCATGCTCTCGCCCAAGAAGAAATAACTTTACGACAAGCAATTCAACACCCGAATTAATAATCACTTATCAATCAACAATGCCCAAGATTAAGACTAACTCCGGTGCCAAAAAGAGGTTCGCCCTTACCGGATCAGGAAAAATCAAGAGAAAGCACGCTTACAAGAGCCACATTCTCACCAAGAAGACCAAGAAGCAAAAGCGCAACCTTACCCACGTGTCGACCGTTTCGCGCGCCGACCATGGCAACGTGCTCGAGCTGCTGGCCATCAGGTAATAGAGACCTACGCCGCGTGCCCTCCAATTATCATCTTAATTAGTGATTTTATCACCCGTTTATTAACCGAATGTTTAGCACCCCCAAGAGCAACTACGCTTGCCGCTAACTTTCACCAAACACATCAACTACAATGCCAAGATCAGTAAATCATGTAGCTTCAAGAGCTCGCAGAAAGAAAATCTTAAAACTCACCCGTGGCTACTTCGGTTGCCGTCGCAACGTGTGGACCGTAGCCAAGAACACTTGGGAAAAGGGTCTCACCTATGCCTATCGCGACCGTAAGGACAAGAAGGGCAACTTCCGCGCCCTCTGGATACAGCGTATCAACGCTGCTGCTCGCATGGAGGACCTTTCCTACTCCAAACTCATGGGTCTCATCCACAAGGCTGGCATCCAGATCAACCGCAAGGTGCTTGCCGACCTCGCCCTCAACAACCCCGCAGCCTTCAAGGCCGTTGTTGACAAGGTAAAAGCAGAAGCCTAAACATCATCTTTCAACATAGAAGCCCTCCACTCCCCCATGTGGAGGGCTTCTTTAATTTCCCACCCCGTCTCCTTGTTTTTCACATTTTTCAAAATCGGTGCCTTCACTTTTGGTGGAGGCTGGGCCATGATCTCCATCATCGAGAAGGAGGTGGTGGACCGTCATCACTGGCTTTCGCGCGAGGACTTCCTCGACCTGCTCGCCATAGCTCAATCGCTGCCAGGCATCTTAGCCGTTAACATCGCCGTGGTGGTGGGCGACCGCGTGGGAGGCCTCCGCGGCAGCATCATTGCCGCCCTCGGCACCATCCTCCCCTCCTTTCTCATCATTCTGGCCATAGCCATCTTTCTCACCCCCGACATGATAAAGAGCAACGAGACCCTCAGCCACATCTTCATGGGCATACGCCCAGCAGTGGTGGCGCTCATCGTGGCTCCTGTACTCACCTCGGCGCGGTCGGCAGGCGTCAAGTGGAGCACGGTCATCATCCCCGTCTTCGTGGCGCTAATGATATGGAGCAAGTGGACCTTTGTCTCCAGCCCCATATTATATATAGTGCTCGGCGCCATCGGTGGTTATCTCGTATTGCGTCGTCAACAGTCTAAATCCTCCCAACCATGATTATCTATCTGCGACTTAGCTGGGCCTATCTTAAGATAGGTCTCTTCGGATTCGGTGGCGGATACGCCATGCTGGCCCTCATCGAAAGCGAGATTGTCGACCCAGGGTGGATCACCGAGCAGATGTTTACCGACATCGTGGCCATTTCCCAAATGACCCCAGGCCCCATCGGCATCAATTCGGCCACTTATATAGGCTATGTCGTGCCAGGCCAATACTCCGCGGCCTTCGCTTCCCCTCTCTGGGGACTGCTTGGCTCCATCATTTGTACGCTGACAGTGATGCTCCCTTCATTCTTGCTTGTGCGCTACACGAGCCACCTGATAAGCCGGCATCGCGAGAGTACCGTCATCAAGGGGGCCTTTATGGGGCTGCGTCTGGTGGTGGTGGGCCTTATAGCCTCGGCTGCTCTCCTGCTGATGAACAGTGCCAACTTCGGAGAGGCACCACGCGAGGTGATAGCCAGCATATCGATATGTGTAGTGGCTTTTGTGCTGGTCTACTTCGTCAAGTGGCACCCTATTCTCATCATTCTTTTGGCCGGACTGGCTGGCTACTTTATATTCTAGAAGGCATATAAATGCGTATTTATTTATTATTTAGCATAAATATGTAGTATATTGTTGCAATCTTATGACATTTCTTTTGTTTTAATGAATATTTATCGTATATTTGCACTCACTTCTTCACAATCCTCACTTATCTACCATCACCTCAAAAGCTGCTCCTCCACCTAATCTCATGCCCGACTACGACGAAGCCATACAATGGCTCTACTCTCAATGTCCACCCTTCCAGAACGTAGGCGCAGGAGCCTATAAGCCCGGATTGGCGCGAGCCTACATGCTCGACAATATATATGGCTGTCCCAGCGACGCTTTCCCCTCAATCCACATTGCCGGCACCAATGGCAAAGGCTCGTCGGCCCATATGCTTGCGGCTATCCTTCAGAGCGCAGGATACAAAGTGGGGCTCTACACATCGCCCCACCTCGTAGACTTCCGCGAGCGCATACGCGTCAACGGCCAGATGATACCCCGACAAGATGTGCTCGCCTTTATCAACGACTGGCGCCAGCGCCCGGAGGCTGATGTTATTGAGCCGTCCTTCTTCGAGCTGACCATGACCATGGCATTCCACTATTTTGCTCAGCAAAAGGTGGATGTGGCCATAGTGGAGGTGGGCCTTGGAGGACGCCTTGACAGCACCAACATACTTACCCCCGCGCTATCGCTGATCACCAACATATCGCTTGACCACACGCAGTATCTGGGCGACACTCTCGAATCTATCGCCCGCGAGAAAGGTGGCATCATCAAGCATGATGTGCCGGTAGTGGTCTCCGAGGCCGAGGGCTCCATACGCCGCATATTCCAGATTAAAGCCTCGGAGGTGAAGGCGCCAATCTTCTTTGCCCCTGACCATAAGATGATGAGCACCTGGGAGAAGAGAGGCGACAAGATGTGGTATCACGACACCCCCTTTGGCACTCTCCAGTGCGACCTCACGGGCAAATATCAGCCTCGCAACATGGCGGGAGTGCTACAGTGTGTCCTCGTGCTTCAACAGCGCGGATGGGCCATTGAGCAAACGGCCGTGGCCGAGGGCCTCAACAACGTGATGGGCCTCACAGGCCTGCAAGGGCGCTGGATGAAGGTGGCCGACTCGCCGCTGACCATCATTGACACTGGCCACAACGTCGGAGGCTGGCAACAGCTTGCCCCTCAGATTGCCGACCTTCCAGGGCATCACCATATAGTAGTGGGATTTGCTGCCGACAAGGACATATCCCATATCCTCGACCTATTGGCCTCGATACCTCGCGCCACTTTCTATTTCACCCAGCCATCGGTGAAACGCGGACTCCCATCGCGCGACCTACGCAAAGCAGCCTCCAAGCGCCACATTGATGGCCGCGACTTCCCCACGGTGAAAAAAGCAGTTGAAGCAGCTCGCAAAGCGGCAGCTCCTGACGACACCATATTTATAGGAGGCTCCAACTTCGTGGTGGCCGATTTCCTCTCTTGAGCCTTTCTGGAGGAGAATAGCATTTTTTCACAGTTCTGACTTTAAGGAGATTGCAAGCATTTTCCCACGTGGGGAGAATGCTTTGCTATTTTTTACACATATCCATAAATTTTTTGTATAAATTTGGAGACATCATGCGCCAAAATCATTCTTTTTAACCAAACCTAATAATTTAACAGTTTGCCAACTTCTTTTAATCTTTAATTGACTATCTATATAATCTAATTGCACTACTTTTGCATATCTATTTAAATCAACCCTCAAAACCTAATTTTAACCTTAAATATTTGTTAAATTAATCATTTCTTTATGACCAATCATCTGAGAACATGGGCTTCTGCTGTGCTCGCGTCTATGCTCCTTACAGGGACTACGTATGCCTCAGCATCACCCACGGCTGCTCCCTTGGCAGCCATGCCCCAAGAGACTACCGGTACTTGTACCGGTGTAGTGGAAGATGACCTTGGCGATGCCCTCATCGGCGCTACTATCCGCGTCGTGGGTACCAGCCTGGCAACCGCCACCGACATGGAAGGCCACTTCACCCTGACCAACGTACCCGTTGGCAGCAAAATCACCGTGACCTACATCGGTTACGACCCCATCGAGGTGGTCTGGAACGGCCAGCCTCTGAGCATTGTCCTCAAGGAAGATACTCACACTCTGGACGAAGTCGTTGTGGTGGGCTTCGGTACACAGAAGAAAGTAAACCTCACTGGTGCAGTGTCTACTGTTAGCGCCAAGGACATCACCTCGCGTCCTGTCAACTCGGTGGTTGACGCTCTGCAGGGTACTGTCCCCGGCATGAACTTTGCCATCGGCTCTGGCGGTGGCGCCCTCAACTCTGAAAAGACATTTAACATCCGTGGTACAGGTACCATCGGTTCTGGCTCTTCGGTGACGCCCCTCGTGCTCATCGACGGCCTCGAAGGCGACCTGGCCAACATCAACCCCAACGACGTGGAGAACATCTCTGTCCTCAAGGATGCCTCTGCTTCTTCTATCTATGGTAGCCGCGCTGCCGGTGGTGTGATTCTTGTTACCACCAAGAAGGGCGCCAAGGGTAAGCCCACTATCAACTACAGCGATAGCTTCCGCTTCAACTCTCCCCTCAACATGCCTGAGATGATGGATAGCTACACCTGGGCTCTCTACATGAACGATGCCTCGATCAATCAGGGCAACGGCGCATGGTTTAGCGACGAGCGTCTTGCCATGATTAAGAAGGCTCAGACCGACCCATCGATGCAGAAGATGTTTGCCAACAGCGCTGGCTATTGGGAAATCTTTGACGAAGACGACCTGCTTCCTCTTGGCAACACCGACTGGCTCAAAGAGCACTTCGGCAACAGCTTCTCGCAGGAGCACAACCTGTCGGTGAGCGGCGGTAGCGATGTAGTCAACTACTACTTCTCGGCCAACTACCTTGGTCAGAGCGGTATCCTTCGTCACGGCGACGACAACAAGCGCCGCTACAACGTCACTGGCAAGATGGATATCCAGATTGCTAAGTGGCTCAACTTTGGCTACACCACTCGCTTCACCCGCGTTGACTACAATTCTCCCTCTTGGATTGTTGACGGTGGCCTCTTCTACCACAACGTAGCTCGCTCATGGCCTATCATCCCTGCCTACGACCCCAATGGCTTTGCTGTGGCCGACCCCAACGTGGGCTTCATCAACGAGCTCCAGAATGGTGGCGACCTCAAGCAGCAAAACGACGTATTTGCTCAGCAGTTTGTGGCTCGCATCACTCCCATCGATGGCCTGCTCATCAATGCTGAGGTCAACTACCGTATCAACAACAACCGCACCCACGAAGACTGGCAGACCACCTACAAGCACGACCAGAACGGCAATCCCGTGGCTGTCAACAACACCACTTCGAGCGTGTATGAGTATGCTTACAAGAGCAACTACTTCAACCCCAACTTCTACGCTGAGTATACTCGCGACTTTGGGAAGCACAACTTCAAGGTGATGGCCGGTTACCAGAGCGAATGGCTGCGCTATAGCAGCATCACCGCTCAGCGCGATGGCATCCAGGCTGGCCTCCCCACCCTCGACACCACCACCTCCAATCCTAAGCTCAGCGGCGCATACCAGAACTGGTCGACCATGGGTGTATTCGGTCGTCTCAACTACGACTACGATGGCCGTTACCTCTTAGAGGCCAACATCCGCTACGACGGCTCCTCGCGCTTCACTCGCGACCGTCGCTGGAACTGGTTCCCCTCGTTCTCCGCTGGTTGGAACATCGCCCGCGAAGCCTTCTGGGAAGATCTCATCCCCGTATGCAACACCTTGAAGCTCCGCGCCTCTTGGGGTAAGCTGGGCAACCAGAACACCGACAACTGGTATCCCTTCTACCCAACTATTACTGTAACCCCCAACGGTGGTGGCTGGCTCGTCAACGGCTCCAAGCCCAACATCTCTTCTGAGCCTGCTCTCGTGTCATCGCTCCTTACTTGGGAGAAGAGCCGCACGTGGGAAGTGGGTCTCGACTGGGGCCTCCTCAACAACCGTCTGACCGGTTCTTTTGGCTACTTCCAGCGCAAGACCTACGACATGGTAGGACCCGCTCCTGAGCTCCCCGACGTCCTCGGTACAGCAGTGCCTAAGGTCAACAACCTCGACATGACCTCTAAGGGTTGGGACCTCCAGATCAGCTGGCGCGACAAGATCCAGGAAGTGATCTATGGCGTAACCCTCACCCTGAGCGACAACCAGGTATACATCGACAAGTATCCCAACGACTCCAAGAACATCGGCTCTACCTACTATGCTGGCGCTAAGCTCGGCCAGATCTGGGGCTTCACCACCCTTGGCATCGCCAAGACTCAGGAGGAGATGGATGCCCACCTGGCAAAGGTTGACCAGAGCCTCCTCGGCTCAAACTGGGGCGCAGGCGACATCATGTATGCCGACCTCGACGGTGATGGCAAGATTACCCAAGGCACCTACACTGCCGACGACTCGGGCGACTACACCATCATCGGTAACACCACTCCCCGCTACAACTTCGGTCTTAACCTCGACGCTTCTTGGCGCGGCTTTGACATAAAGGTGTTCTTCCAGGGCACTCTCAAGCGCGACTACATGGCCAGCGGCGCTATGTTCTGGGGTGCTATCGGTCAGGGCAAGTGGCAGTCAATCGGCCTCAAGGCTCACGAAGACTACTTCCGCGATGACCCCAACCACCCACTGGGCCTCAACCTCGACAGCTACTATCCTGCTGCCAACTGGGGCGGTGGTCGCAACACCTACACTCAGACCCGCTACATTCAGAACGCTGCTTACTGCCGTCTGAAGAACCTTACCCTCGGCTATACCCTGCCCACCAACCTCACCCAGAAGTTTGCTTGCGAGAAGCTGCGTCTCTTCGTCTCTGGCGAAAACCTCTTCACCATCACCAACTTCACCGACACCTCCGATCCTGAACTCGTAGGCGTAGGCCAGTGGGGCTACGGCAAGACGTATCCTCTGTCGCGTACCTATTCTTTCGGTCTTAACTTAACCTTCTAATTCTGAATAAACATAATGAACAAGTATATAAAATATCTCTTCCTCGGTTTGGCGCCTGTGGCTCTCAGCAGCTGCGACGACTACCTCGACAAGGAGCCGGAGAGCGCCGTGAGCCCCGCGGCCTACTTCAAGGCTGAAGCCGACCTTCAGGCCTACTCCATCAACCTCTACAACTTCACCGCCATCAGCAATGGCTCCTACGGTGTGAGCGTGTGGGCCAACGACAACGCTACCGACAACCAGGCTGCCATGGGCTACAGCTCTCGCTGGGTGCCCGGCGAATGGCGTGTGGGCTCCGGCTCCTGGGACTTCACCCAGATCCGCCACTGCAACTACTTCTTCGATCAAGTGCTGCCCAAGTATGAGGCTGGCGAGATTGAGGGCAACGAGGACAATATCCGCCACTACATCGGCGAGATGTACGTGCTCCGCGCTTACGCTTACTTCAACTCGCTGCAGACCTACGGCGACTTCCCCATCGTGGAGACTGCTCTCCCCGACCAAGAGGATGTGCTCGTAGAGGCTTCGAAGCGTCGTCCACGCCACGAGGTGGCTCGCTTCATCATCGAGGACCTTAAGAAGGCTGAAAGCCTCCTCCTCGACGTGGCTCCCGGCAACAAGACCCGTATCTCTAAGAACGTGGCTTACCTGCTCCACTCGCGTGTGGCTCTCTTTGAGGGCACTTGGCTCAAGCACCACAAAGGCACTGCCTTCGTGCCCGGTGGCGCTGGCTGGCCCGGCAACACTGCCGACCTCACTGGCTTTGACATCGACTCGGAGATCTCTTACTTCCTCGGCGAGGCTATGACCTCTGCTAAGGTGGTTGGCGACCAGATTGTCAACAATCTTACCGAGAACACCGACACCAAGGAAGGTATGAACGCCGCTGGCTCACACCTCAACCCCTACTACATGATGTTTACCGATCCCGACATGAGCGGCTACGACGAGGTGATCATGTGGAAGCAATTCAATGTGGCTCTCGGTGTGTACCACAACATCCAGATGCAGCTCGAGCGCAACGGTGGCAACACCGGCTGGACTCGCGGCTTGGTCAACAGCTTCGTGATGCGCAACGGTCTGCCTATCTACGCTGCCGGCTCGGGCTACGACTCCGACTGGGAGAAGGAAGGCGTGAAGGCCACTCTTCAGGATCGCGACTCGCGTATCTGCATCTTCACCAAGAAGGATGGCGATGTGGAATACTACACTCCCGACAACGCTGATGAGCCCGAATTCATCGTCGACCTCTCCTGGACCGTGCGTGGCAACGACGAGACCCGTATGGTGACTGGCTTCGCTGTGAAGAAGGGCAAGTACTACGATGCCGACATGGCACGCAACCACTACATCGGCAACACCGGCTCTGTAGTGTTCCGCGCCACCGAGGCTCTCCTCAACTACATGGAAGCATGCTACGAGAAGAATCAGAGCATTGACGCCACCGCCGACAGCTACTGGCGTGCACTCCGTCGCCGCGCTCTGGTCAACGAAGATTATAACGTTACAATCGCTGCCACTCAGATGGACAAGGAAGCCGAAGGCGACTTCGGTGCCTACAGCCAGGGCGCTCTTGTTGACGCTACGCTCTACAACATCCGTCGCGAGCGCCGCAACGAGCTTATCGGCGAAGGCTTCCGCTGGGCCGACCTCCGTCGCTGGCGTGCTTGCGACCAGGTAGATGGCTACCAGGTCGAGGGTATGCGCTACTGGGGTTCTGTCTACCAGACTGAGTGGGAAGAGGCTGGCTATGTCGTTGTAGATCCCGAAGGCGGCACAGGCAACATGTCATCAGAGACTGTAAGCGTTTATATACATCCATATCAAATCTCTAAAGTAAATAATTCCGCTTACAATGGTTATCAATTTACTCCTGCTCATTACCTTTCGCCTCTTGGTCAAGCTACCTTCAGACAAACTGCTTCAGGTGATAAGACTGACCTCGAGACTTCGGTAGTGTATCAAAACCCCGGTTGGCCTAAGGTCTCCGGCCAAGGACCAACCACTGTAAAATAAAAGGTAACCCCTTTTAGTAGTTGAATAAATTCTTATATACCAAAAGAGCAGCCGTGAGGCTGCTCTTTTCTTTTCTCTCTGTCTTCTATCTCTCTGCTTACAATCCCTCTGCTATGGCTTCTATTTCTACCAGTGCGCCTTTGGGGAGTTCCTTTACAGCGAAGGCTGATCGGGCCGGATAGGGAGCGATGAAGGTCTGAGCGTATATTTCGTTCATGGCTGCGAAAAGACTCATATCCGCCAGATACACTGTGGTCTTCACCACCTGTGCGCTCGTCAGGCCTGCCTCTTCAAGGATGGCCAACAGATTGTTGAGGCTCTGCTGGGTCTGACCTTTGATGTCGGAGGGCATAGTGCCTGTGGCTGGGTTGATTGGTAACTGGCCGCTGACAAAGAGAAGCGATCCTACGGCAATTGCCTGACTGTAAGGACCTATTGCTGCAGGCGCAGCGTTGGTGTTGATACGTTTTTTCATGTCTTTTTTTGAAATAATTTCTTAGTTACTGGTATAGTGTTATCAATATCTACTTCTATATTGATGAGCAGTTGCTGTGCCTCTGCCCCTATTATTGCCTCAGTCAAGGTCTCCCCTATTCGCTCCACGGCGCTATAACGAGCCATAAAGTCGGGGATGAAGTCGGTAGAGCCATGCTCTTGCAGCCGCTCCACCACATCGCCCACGGAGAGCGTGCTTACCTCCACCGCTGGCTGCACAGCGCTCACCATAAACTCGCCGCTACTCTCTATAAAATTGATGAGCTTCACTTCGTTGAGATGCTGACCCACATCCTTTACCAGGCTAACGGGAAGTCCATATAGCTCGGCCAACTCAGGGAGGGTAAGCGGGGGGTATTGCGCCCGAAAACGCTTGGCGATTATAGTCATCACCGTCAAGCACACTGTGCGATGATAGCTTGGCGATATACAACGCACGTCATCGTTGAAGTTAAACTGCCCAGCGTTCTGCGACGCGAAGCATACCAGCGCACCTATGAGGGTGATGAGCCACACCAGCTGGAGCCATATCAAGAGCAAAGGCAGGAAGGAGAAGCTACCGTAGATGGCATTATATTTGGCCACATACATCTGGCCGCTGACGAAGAGCCATTGTAGCACCTGAAACGCCGTGCCCACAAAGATGCCTGCTCCCAGCGCGTTGCCAAAGTTGACTTTCGTATTGGGTATCAACTTATAGGCTCCCGCAAAGAAGAGCCATGTGAAGGCATAGCTTCCCAGATCGAGTATCCAATTGATAGCTGGCTTGAGAAAGTCTACATCCAGGATTTTTTGGAGTGTGGAAGTCATCAAGAGGGTCAAGCCGCTGGCGCATATCATCAGTACAGGCAATATCAAGAAGATAGCCGTATAGTCGGTAAGTTTGCGCCAGATAGTGCGGCCGTGCTTCACCATCCATATATGGTCGAAGGCATCCTCCACACTCCCCACCAGCGATATCAAGGTCCAGAGCAGAAACACGATACCCACCCCCACAAAGATGCCCTCCGAGGCCTGCTCCAGATATGAGTCGACAAAGCTAAGAGCAGCCTCCAAAGCACGATGCTGCGAGGGGAAGTAGCTAAAGAGCTCATCACGCAGCAGGTTCTGGAAACCGAAGCCGCGTCCTATGGCGAAGAGAAGAGCCAAGGCAGGCACGATGGCGAGCAGCGTGCGGTATGTCATGGCGCAAGCCTGCGTCTGCAGGTCGGCGTTCATAAACGAGCGCACACATAGATTGGCCACCTTTATCGCCTTGACGCGAAACAAGGGGCGCGTGTCTTGCCATACGCCACTCGAGCAGTAGTCCCACTGCTTCATGGCGTATTCCACCAATCGTTGCCAACGCTCAGCCAAAGTCATCGCCTGTGGATACTAAAATTCTGAGCTGAAGTGGAATCGCAGCTTGGGAAAGTCTTGCTGCGCCATCTGGAGCACGTAGTTGCTGTCGGCGAGAAACACGTCGCGCCCCTCGCGGTCCACTGCCATCCACTGATGCTTGCGCTTTTTAAAGGCTTCGAGGGCTTCTTGATCGTCGCTCTCCACCCAGCAAGCCTTGTAGAGCGAAATGGGCTCCCAGCGACATTGCGCCCCATACTCGTGGAGCAGACGGTATTGAATCACCTCAAACTGGAGCTGACCGACGGTGCCGATTATCTTGCGTCCGTTGTATTGGTTGATGAAAAGCTGAGCCACACCTTCGTCCATCAGCTGTTGTATGCCCTTGTCGAGCTGCTTCTGCTTCATAGGATCGGTGTTTTCGATATACTTAAACATCTCGGGCGAAAAGCTTGGCAGTCCCTTGTAGTGGAGATTTTCGCCCTCAGTGAGCGTATCGCCTATCTTGAAGTTGCCAGTGTCAGGTATACCCACTATGTCGCCAGGATAGGCCTCATCGACGATGCTCTTTTTCTGGGCCATGAAGGCTGTTGGAGCAGCAAACTTCATCACCTTGCCCGAGCGTACCTGCTTATAGGGGGCGTTGCGCTCAAAGCGTCCTGAGCATACTTTCACGAAGGCTATACACGAGCGGTGGTTGGGGTCCATATTGGCGTGGATCTTGAATACGAAGCCGCTGAAGGCCTCTTCGTCGGGCTTCACTTCGCGCTCCTCGGCCTTGATGGGACGTGGCGATGGGGCTATCTTCACAAAGCAGTCGAGCAGTTCCTTCACGCCAAAGGTGTTGAGCGCTGAGCCAAAGAAGACAGGAGCCGTGGCTCCAGCAAGATAATCCTCCACATCAAACTCTGGATACACGCCCTCTATCAGCTCCAAATCCTCGCGGAGCTTCTCGGCATCGGCTTCGCCTACCGCCTCGTCGATACGTGGGTCGTTGATATCGTCGATCTCTACGCGCTCACTGACGCGCTGCTTGTTGGGGGTGAAGAGGTCAAGGCTCTGCTCATAGATATTGTATACCCCCTTGAAGTGGGCTCCGATATTGATGGGCCACGATAGCGGGCGCACGTTGATCTTAAGCTCCTGCTCGAGCTCGTCGAGGATTTCAAAGGGGTCGCGTCCCTCGCGGTCGAGCTTGTTGACGAAGATTATCACAGGAGTGTTGCGCATGCGGCACACCTCCATCAGTTTCCGCGTCTGTTGCTCTACGCCCTTGGCCACGTCGACCACTATGATTACACTGTCCACGGCTGTCAGTGTGCGATAGGTATCCTCGGCAAAGTCTTGGTGGCCGGGGGTGTCAAGGATATTGATTTTATAGTCGCCATAGTTGAAACCCATCACTGAGGTGGCCACCGAGATACCGCGCTGTTTCTCTATCTCCATCCAGTCGCTGGTGGCAGTCTTCTTTATCTTGTTTGACTTCACGGCGCCAGCTATGTGGATGGCGCCGCCATAGAGGAGGAGTTTCTCGGTCAGAGTGGTCTTGCCCGCGTCGGGGTGGGAGATGATGGCGAATGTGCGTCGCCGTGATATTTCGTCAGTTATCGTACTCATATGTCTTATTTAATGGCAAAATTACTATTTTTTTCTCACCCGACAACACTGCGGATTGTTTCTACGGGAAGATTTGCATGGTTGGCCTCTTTTGGCTAACTTTGCCCCTGCATTAAATGCAAATTCTCATTATTTATCAACCCCCATAAACTCTTAACTGAAATGAAGAAGTATGTATGCGACGTATGCGGCTGGATTTACGACCCCGCAGTAGGTGATCCCGACAACGGTATAGAGCAAGGCACCCCCTTCGAGGATCTTCCCGACGACTTCCTTTGCCCTCTCTGTGGCGTTGGCAAGGACGAATTCTCAGTAGTAGAAGAATGACTTCAATAGTATAAGGGGTTGTGTCAAAATGCACTATCCCAGAGAATCCCGTAGGGATTCCCTGAGCAAGTGCAATTTTGACACAACCTCTTATAGATTATTAGGCGTTGCTGTCCTGAAAGATTTGGGAAAGTCGATGCTCGAGGTCGGTAGTGGTGAGACGCGTGGAGAGCACTCCTCTATGAGCTATGGAGATGTTGCCTGTCTCCTCCGACACTACAATAGCGAAGGCATCGGTAGCCTGCGAGATGCCCAGCGCCGAGCGATGGCGTAGGCCCAGCGCGCGAGGCACATTGCGGTCGTGGCTCACCGGTAGGATACATCCAGCAGCCATAATGCGATTGTTGGCTATAATCATGGCTCCGTCGTGGAGTGGCGAGTTTTTGAAGAATATATTCTCTATTAGGCGCGAATTGATAGCCGCATCAATCATGTCGCCGCTCTTCTCATAGGTCTCCAAAGGTATGTCTTGCTGTATGACAATCAATGCCCCCGTCTTGGTCTTGGACATATTCATGCAGGCATACACTATGGGCATCACCATCTTGCGCGATTCAAAGGCCGCGTCGT
The DNA here is from genome assembly GCA_020859845.1 of Bacteroidales bacterium. Classification (GTDB taxonomy): domain Bacteria; phylum Bacteroidota; class Bacteroidia; order Bacteroidales; family Muribaculaceae; genus Paramuribaculum. The sequence continues at coordinate 18,574 of JAJBVL010000057.1, read as the reverse complement.
GGCGCTGATGATGAAAGAGATTGGTGAGGAATCGCCAACGCTTGTGGTCGCCAAGCTCCACCAGAAAACGCTTTATCTGGTCTTGAAAGAGGATGACAAGCACCAACAAGCCAATGCTCATAAACTTGTCGAAGATAGTGCCTATCAGCTTCATCTCCAAGATTTGCGATGTGAACACCCACACCACGATAAAGGCCAACACACCGAAGAAGATATTCAGCGTGCCCGACTCCTTCATTATCCTGTAGAGATAGAAGAGCAGCAATGCCGCTATGGCTATGTCAAACGCATCGCGTATGCCAAACGATTCCATTTATCCTTTGAGTTGAGTTACAATCCTTACTGTCTCTTTACATTCCTTCACATCATGGACGCGAAGGATAGCAGCCCCCTTGAGTAAAGCTATAGTGTCGACCACAGTAGTGGCGTTGAGAGCTTCTTCAGGAGCTACGTCGAGCAGACGATAGAGCATCGACTTGCGCGACAGCCCCACCAACATTGGACGCTCCAAAGCCTCACTTACCACATCGAGATGACGCAGCAGCTCATAATTCTGCTCCAAGGTTTTGGCAAAACCAAAGCCAGGGTCTACTATGATATCAGCTACCCCCAAGAGAGCCAACTGGCGTATTTTCTTGCTGAGCTCCAACACTACTTCGGCCGTGACGTCCTTGTAGTGGGTGTACTGGCTCATCGTTGCTGGAGTGCCCCGCATGTGCATCAATATGTAAGGTACCCGCAGTTCAGCCACCGTAGGCCACATCTCAGGGTCAAGATCGCCCCCGGAAATGTCGTTAACGATGTCGGTCCCAGCCTCAACGGCTTTGCGGGCCACCTCAGCCCTGAAAGTGTCGACCGAGAGAGGGATTTCTGGCCAATTATCCTTTATGAGCTGAATGGCAGGCAGGAGGCGCTCAAGTTCGTCGGCTACGCTTACCTCATTGGCCCCAGGGCGCGAAGAATAGCCGCCCAGGTCGAGCATATCGGCGCCATCAGCCACCATCCTCTCTACCCGCTCGCGCAAGTCGGTGAGCGCCAGACGCGAGCCACAATAGAACGAGTCGGGGGTGACGTTAACGATGCCCATCACTTGAGGACGATCGCACACCACCAATCGGCCACGCAGATTGAGAGAAAAAGGGGTCATCGCTTTATCCATACCTTCTCCACTTTATTTGTCCCCTTCTTGATATACACTCCCGAAGAAGCCTTAGTGATCTCTACTGGGCGTCCTTGGAGGTCGTAATAAGTGGCAGAGCCATCTGCCGAATCAGCTTCTATAGTCGTGATCGAAGCCGACGAGGTGATATGATAGATTTCTGAGATGACATTGTTGGTAGTGAACAGCTCAGAGTTGGTCTCAGAATAGAGCGATACATATCCGTCAGGAATATTGAGCTCGTAAAGACCCGTTTGCTCTACCGGATAAGAGAGATTCATGTCGAAGGAGCAGACGTCGCTGACGTAGGTGAGATTATAGTATTCGCCAGTGCGCTCGCCGTCGGCATCAAGCACGTATAGCAGGGGTCGATAGAAGGCGTTGCGGTCGCGCTCAATCTTTGATACGCCAGAGAATGTGATGGTAAACTTCTCAGGATCTACCACCTCTTGTTCTAAGCTTGGAGTAAGAGAGTAGGCCCACTGAATGGTGGATTGCTCATTCTCAATCGTGTAGTAGTAGTTTATATCCTCCTCCAGTGGTTCTCCATCGACGCTTATAGTCTCGGCAGGCAGACGCAGCATGTAGCGTCCTGGGCGCGTCACCTCCTGATTGACCGTCACGGTGATGATATTGCTCTCGGTAATGAGTTCCGAAGGGTCTTCAAACTCAGCCTCTGGGTCGGGGATGATAAATGTATTGGCCACGCCACACTGCGCTATCACCTCGCCCGCATCGTCTACGCTGTAGAGCTGAGGCATCTGGCTCTGGGTGGCATACTCGTAGAGCGTCACCGACGTAGCCTCGGGGAAGATGACCACAAAGCGCTGTAGGCTCTCATACGTGCCAGGTTCCGGCGACACTGTCGACTCCGAGTTGGCCGCGGTCAGCGACTTATAAGCGACGTTGAGCACCCTCCCTGTCTGCGTATCAATCACCATCGCCACAGCTATCGGCGCTGATTGGCGATAAGCTTCGGGGAAGGTGAGTTGATAGGAATGGGTCATTGTCTCGTCGGCGACGATGGATGAGCCCAGGCTTTCTGCCACCCCGTTAGTGGCCGTAGAGCCCTCCACGATGACGTTTTCATACCACATCATCTTAGGCAGGATGTAGGATGGCTGGTAATAATACTCTTCGTAGCTCTCGGAGTAGGCAGCGTTGCGCTGCGAGAGGTTGGTATCGTAGAGCTCGTTGATAGTGGCCAAGAGCATATAGCCCACGCGATAGCGGTCCGTCGTGTTGTCGGTGTCCTCAGCGAGTTTCACGTTGGAGACCATAGCCACCTGTCCTTCTTCGTCCATCTTAGCTGTGAGATCTATCCAAGCTATAGTAGGCTCACGCATCTCGGCTTCAAAGGTCTCAGTGGAGAGGCTGCTCTTATTGTGGTTGAGAGCCAAAGCGGGGATAGAGAAGATGAAGTCCTGGCCATAATCATCCCAATATTCGGCATTGGTAAGATTGTCGTTGACGTGAGCCCTGACGTGGAGCATCTGATGGCCAAGCATACGCTGATAAGAAGCCACCTTAAGATCGGCCGTTGGGCAGGTGTTGCACCATGTGCCAGTGAAATGGTCGAGCAATACACAGCGTTCGTAAGCCGACGCCACAACATAGTGGGTATCCACTCCGTTGACATCCGTCAACCTTTCAAGGTCGCCATTAGGTCGGCCCAGCAAGATAGTGTAGTCGAGCGAACCTGGCTCCTCCAGCTCCACTTCAAAGGTGCAGGTAACGCTTTCCAGCGTCGACAATGACGAGAGAGCAGCCTCGCAAGTAGTGCCTGAGGGATAAGCCACCACGAGCTTAGTCCAGTCGGAGGCGGGGCCATAGTTGGTAAGCGTCACATTGATCTTGGCTGTCTGGCCTACAACAATATAGGATGGAGCATCCACCTCGCAAGTGAAAAACTCCTCCTTAGGCTCTCCTATCGACACATTGTCGAGGGCCAGCATAAAGCCTTCGCCGCCAGGAGTCAAAGTCTCTATCGCCACCTCGACAGCCTTACCAGCCCACTTCTCCAGACTTACGGCACGGGTAGTCCAGCGATAGTTTTCGTTCTCGATGACAGCTATCTCTGTCCACTCGCTATCGCCATCGGCGCGTGCCATTATACGATAGCAGTCAAGGAGATGGCTATGCATGCTGCGTGCTTGCCAGCGGATGATGTCGCGAGGAGTCACCATCTTGGCAGGGAAAGTGATGCGGCTGCGGCGCACGCTCTTGTCGGCATTACGCGTAGGGGCCACCACTGAGCGGTTGGAGCTGGATGTCTTGCCAAGCATCCACGATGCGTTGCTATCTACATGGTCGTATACGTTTGATTCGAGTGTGCCGCCGTCAAGATTCTCTGCCGTCACACCTTCACCCATCGTAAGGGCGAAGTCGTAGGTGAGTGTCTCTGACGATACGGTAGAAGGCACTATTTCCTCGGAAAGTATGTAGAGCGCCGGGCTTTCTTCGTATTCCCCGGTCACCTCGTTGTAGTTTAGAGCCGAGCCCACCAACACACGACCGGCATCGTCAAAACCATACACAGCGGCTGGCGTCAGTTCGGGGTAAAGGTCAAAATAATCCTCGATCCACCACTCATCACCCTCGCAGATGTAGCCACAACGTGTGCCTGTGGTGAAAAAGATATGCTCCAGGTCGCTTCCGCAGGTAAAAAGGCCATCGGTCTGAGAGTCAAGCCATTGGCCCGTAGAGAGGTTGTAGACCGAGGCATAGTGAGTGACGGTGCCTGTGGCTGTCTCACGGTCTACGTCGGTAGCCACGGAGCGATGGCCAAAGGCATAGTTGCCATGGATATAGGCCAGCGAACCGCGAAACCAGTAGCTCTCCTCGGCGCCCTCTTGTATGCCATCGATAAATGCACAGTCAAAGTAGTAGGTATTGCCCCCATATTCGAAGGGCCATTCCTTCCATTCCATCTCATTCCAGAGGGTGAGCTGACCATCGCGTAGCATGGCAGGCACTGCCGAGCCCGCATAAGCATACACTTCCCCCACGATTACGCTACCATCGTCGCTCATATCGCGCACGTAGAAACCCACATTGTCGGGCACGTCAATCTCATTGAAGAGCGTGGGTAGATATTCCCCTGTGGCCTCATCGAGGTCCCAGACGATAGGAAAATATTGACTGCCAGCATCGCCAGCCGAGCTGCAAAAGGCATGGCCCCCTATGCGCTTTCCATCGCGGGTGATAGCCACAGCCCATGAGCGTCCGGCACACTCCTCTGGCTCCTTGAGCATTGTCCACTCCCCATCATGATAAATACCTGCATGGGCGTAGTTGACCGGCGTGCCGTCGCTATATAATACTGTGTAGCGGGCCCCTACACACACTCCATCGTTGGTCACATCATACAGTTCGCCTCCCTCCACCAAGGTCCACTCCGTGGGGTGCTCAGTGTCGATAATGAAGCTCCCTGTCTCGTAGGCGCCGTCAAAGCCTACCGCCCAGCGCCCATCGGGCGACACACGGCAGAGAGTGCCACTAAGATAATTGTCATCACTGTCTTTATAGAAATACACTTTGCTCTGCGCCTCCAAGGCCTGAGGCATAAGCATCGCTGTCATGGCCGTGGATAAGAGTAGGAGGAGGCCTGTAGCTTTTGTCATCTGTAGAATGGTCGGGGGTTGATGGATATATGATTGGGATAATAACACAAGAAATGTGGTGGCCTCTTGCCCTTGGCGAGTGGCCACCACAAAGGTAGTGATTATTTTGGATTAAATAATGCCTATTGAGTTGAGAAATACCAGCAAGATGCCCACCGGGGCTATAAAGCGGATACAAAACATCAAAAAGCCCATGCCGCGCACTTGATGCTGGCCATAATTGCTCAGCTCGTTGCGTATCAAGCCGCGATCCATCTTCCACCCTACGAAGATGGCTATCATCATGCCACCAAAGGGCAGCAGGATGTTGCTTGACACGTAGTCAAACAGATTGAAGATCGTCATGCCGCAGATGGTGAAGCTCCCGAGGTCGCCAAAACTCAGGGCGCAGAGCGAGCCAAACACTAAGGCTATAGCTCCATTAAGGCAGGTGGCACCGCGGCGCGTCATCCCTTTCTCCTGGATGAAAAATTTAATGGAGATCTCGCTCATAGAGAGGGTAGAGGTAAGCGAGGCTAAGAAAAGCAGGAAGAAGAAGAGCGTAGACCATGCAGCGCCAAAGGGCAGACTATGGAAGATGGAGGGCAACACTTCGAAGACAAGTGTGGGGCCTGCCGCCGGCGACATCCCAAAAGTGAATACTGCCGGAAAGATGATGACACCCGCCAAGATGGCCACCATCGTGTCAAGGCCTCCTGTCAGGAAGGCGCTCTTCACGAGGCGCGTCTCGTCGTTGAAGTAGGAGGCATAGGTCATCATACACCCCAGACCGAGGCTCAGTGAGAAGAAAGCCTGCCCCATGGCTCCCAGCATCACCTTGGAGCTGAGCTGTGAGAAGTCGGGGTGGAAGAGAAATTTAAGGCCCTCGCTTGCCTTGTCAAGAGTCAGCGAGTTGATACAGAATACGATGAGGAGCAGGAAGAGGATAGGCATCAAGATATTCGACATCTTCTCTATGCCCTTCGATACGCCGCGTATAAGGATAACAAAGTTGAGCGCCAGGAAAATCCAGGTCCAAAGCAGGGGGCGCCAATTCCCTGAGCAAAACTCATCAAAGTGGGCGTGATATTCATCTGCCGTCTCAAAGTCGAGAGCCCCGATGGCCGACTGCCAACAGTATTCCACCGTCCAGCCAGCCACCACGGAGTAGAAGCTTAGAATCATTAGCGAGGCCAGTATGCCCACATAGCCGAGATAATGCCACGACGTGCCAGGGGCCAACTTGCGAAAGGCTCCAAAGACGTTGAGGCCAGTCCCTCGACCCATCATAAACTCGGCCACCACCACTGGTATGCCGAGGATGATGATAAAGCCTATATAGCAGAGCATAAACGCCCCGCCGCCGTGAGTACCGGCTTCGTAAGGGAAACGCCAGATGTTGCCCAAGCCTATCGCCGACCCTACAGTGGTGGCGATGGCTCCAAGGCGCGTGTTAAATTGGATACGTTGTTGATCTTGGGGTAGTTGTGAGGGATTGTTAGGGGTCATCTATGTGAAGTGGTAGCGGGCGTCTGCTTCACGAGCACCTTCTGAGGGATGTTGAAGGTGTCGGTGGCGCGTTGATAGCGCTCAATGGTGGAGCAGCCCAGTGTTAGAATTACCAGAACCAGGACTATCAGCAGTCCGCGACGTTCTGAGCGTGTGTAGAGTTGTGAGTTTTCCATAAATCGTTTCTTGATGTGTGTTGTATTGTTCAATAAGGATTTCAACAGATGAGTTTACAGAAAGTTGGAGAGCAGGATCCACCCTATCAGCAGCGGAGCCACCCAGCGAAGGATGAAGCGCAACACACCGAAGTAGGGCACGGAGAGACTACCTCCATTGGAGAGCTCGCCACGAAAGAATCCTCGCGGAGCAAACCACCCCATGTAGATACACATGAAGATGGAGCCCAGAGGCAGGAAGATGTTGGTGGCCAGATTGTCGAGGAAGTCAAAGATGTTCATGCCACAGAGGGTGATGTGGCTCAGAGGCCCTTGGGAAAGGGAGCAAACTGAGCTAAACACCAATAGCGGCAGCAACACTGCCAACGTAGCCTTGACGCGGCTCCAGTGGAGACGGTCTTGCAGGAAGGCTATCGACACCTCAGCGATGGAGATACACGACGTCAGCGCTGCCACAAGCAGCAGCAAGAAGAAGAGCACCGACCATAGCTGAGTGAGTGGCATCTGGGCAAATACCTCGGGCAGAGTGATAAACACCAGCGTGGCTCCTCTCAACCCCTCGCCTTCGAGATGGAAGGTCATCACCGCGGGAAAGATGATGAGGCCCATCATCACCGCCACCAGCAGGTCGAGCAGCGACACTGTCACTGCCGTCTTGCCAAGCCGCGTATCGCTTGGGAAGTAGGAGGAGTAGGTGATCAAGATACCCATGCCGAGGCTCAGCGAGAAGAAGGCCTGACCGATGGCGTTGAGTGCCACCTTGGTATTAATCTTAGAGAAGTCGGGACGCAAGAAAAATTCCAGTCCCTCCGAGGCCTTGGGAAGCGTCAGCGCCACGCAGCAAAACACTACGAGGATGACAAACAAGACTGGCATCAGGATGTTGGACAGTCGCTCTATGCCTTTCTGCACCCCCACCATCAGAATGACGATGTTGAGGCCTATCATGATGTAAGTGTTGATCAGAGGATTCCAACTCTCGGAGATAAACTCTTTCATGCGATAGGTAAATTGCCCATTGAGGTCGGTTAGGCCCTCAACGGGGGCATACAGGACGCCTGTCACTGATTGCCACAGATATTCAAAGGTCCATCCTGCCACCACCATGTAAAAGCAGAGTATGATATAGCTTGCCAAGATGGCCAAGCCTCCCACGGCCCACCATCCTCGCTTAGCGCCCAGGTTTTTGAAGGAACCGATGGCGTCGCTACACCCTCCGCGTCCAAGCGCAAACTCGCTCAACATCACCGGCACACCGAGCAGAAACACACAGACCACGTAGAGCAACAGGAAGGCTGCTCCACCATTGGCCTGCGCTTCGGCGGGAAAACGCCACACGTTGCCCAGACCCACAGCCGACCCTACAGTGGCAGCAATGAGCCCTACCTTTGAGGCAAATTTTAAGCGATTTTCCATTTATCCGTTGACGTAGTGATTCTATGTGTGTAGAATAGACGGGTGCAAAGGTAAGCAAAATTCTTCATATAGGCTCTATTAGAGGCCAAAAGAAAAGCCGCTGGCTGCGATGCCAACGGCTTTTCTTAGTATTTTTTAGGGATTATCCTCCTCTTAAACTTTTTAGCTTTTAGCCTTTTAAGGCCCTCCTTCTTTCTAGCCCAAAGGGGCAAAGGGCAACGGGGCAAAGCGATGCTCATCAATCAAAGATGTGGCGCAGCTTGCTGAAGATACGATTCTTTACGCTGTCACTGGCCTGCATATTTGGCTTGTCGCGCATCTCCTCGAAGGCTTTGCGCTCTTCGTCGGTAAGGGTCTCGGGAATGTAGACCATCACGTTGATAAGCTCGTCGCCCGTACCATAACCTTCGGTCGAGGGCAGTCCCTTGCCGCGTAGACGGAGTATCTTGCCGGGCTGTGTGCCAGCAGGAATCTTCAAGCGTGCGCGACCGCCGATGGTAGGCACCTCTACCGAACCGCCAAGGACAGCCGTAGGGATGTCGAGCATCAGGTTGTAGACCACGTCGTTGCCGTCGCGTATCAGTTCGGGGTGCTTTATCTCTTCAATCACTACGAGCAGGTCACCGTTTACGCCACCATGCATCGGCGCGTTGCCTTTGCCCTTGATGGTGAGGGTCATGCCGTCCTGCACACCAGCGGGGATATGGAACGACACCACTTGGTCGCGATGCTCCACGCCCGTGCCGTTGCAGTAGTGACACTTCTCGCTGATAATCTTGCCCTCGCCGTTACATTCCGGACAGATGGCGGCCGACTCCATGACGCCAAACATCGTCTGCTGAGGACGCACCACCTGGCCCGATCCATGACACGTGGGGCATGTGGCAAAGGCTGTGCCATCCTTGGCGCCTGTCCCATGACAATGGTCATCCTTGACAAAGGCCTTGAGCTTGAGGGTCTTGTCGACGCCCTTGGCTATATCCTCAAGGGTGAGCTTGAGGGTGATACGCAGGTCGTCGCCACGACGCTGACGCTTGCGTGGACGGCCACCGCCAGCGCTGCTGAAACCGCCCATGTCGCCAAAGCGGCCACCAAAAATGTCGCCAAAGGCTGAGAAGATATCGTCCATCGACATGTGGGTGCCTTGGAAACCTCCAGCGCCGCCGCCAGGGAATCCTTGCGGACCCATGTTGAAACCAAACTGGTCGTACTTCTGACGCTTCTCAGGGTTGCTGAGCACGTCGTAAGCCTCGGCGGCCTCCTTAAACTTCTCTTCGGCCTCCTTGTCGCCCGGGTTCTTGTCGGGGTGGTATTTTATGGCTAGCTTGCGGTAGGCTTTCTTAAGCTCTTCCGGAGTGGCGTTTTTCGACACCCCTAGCACTTCGTAGTAGTCTCGCTTGTTCATCGTCTATGCGCCTTAGAGGGTTGCTTTATTGGCCCACTGCGACCTTTGCGTGTCGCAGCACTTTATCATTGATCGTATAGCCCTTTGTGGGAGTGTCAATCACCTTGCCTTTCTGAGCCTCGTCGGTGACGGGCACCATGGCAATGGCTTCATGAAGGTCGGGGTTGAAGTCGGCGCCATTGCTCTCTATGGGCTTCACGCCGTTTTGCTCCATGAGTTTCACCAGCTTGTTGTAGATTAGCTCCATGCCCTCCTTGATGGCCTCGGCGTTGTCGGAGTTTTTGTTGGCCTCCAACCCGCGCTCAAAGTCGTCGACGATAGGGAGCAGACCGTTCATCACCTTCTCGGAGGCGTTGCGCATGATATCGCTCTTCTCCTTGAGGGTGCGTTTGCGGAAGTTGTCAAACTCAGCCATCAGAAACAGATATTCTTTCTTCTCTTTCTCAAGCTTGGCCTTGGTCTCGCCGAGTTCCTTGGCGAGCTTGTCGATTTCTGAAAGCTCTGCAGCCTCCACAGTCTCGGCGTTCTCGTCTTCCTCGGCAGCCTCTGGCACATTGTCCATTACCTCGGCGTCGGCAGCTTCGCGCTTCATCTTCATCTCGGGGTCCTTATGGTCTTTAGGGGCAGTCCCTTTCTTAGATTTGTCGCTCATGATGATATGTTATGTTTTTATTGTTGTTGCAAAGTGTATCAAATAAGCCTTGCAGCAAAAATGTTGCCAAAAATACGTTTTGTGTGCTACATAGGCTTAATTTGATAACAATTCAAGGCCCATAACGTTCACTCAGTCAAGCCGCGCTATCATCATGTCACATCCCTCAAAACCATCTCGGCAGCTCTCTGCCAGTCTGTCACTCTTCATCAAGCCATACACCGCCGAGCCAGAGCCCGACATCGAGGCATACGTAGCTCCCAGCTCCAGCAGGCGCTCCTTGATGGCTCTCACCTCCGGAGCCTTGGCAAAGATGGAGGGCTCAAAGTCGTTTTTCACCCTCCCCTGCCATTGCTCCACGGGGAGAGTGAGGAGCAGACGCTCCAACGGTTCTGCTGGCTCGCTCGGGGTCACTCCAGCATAGGCCTCGCGTGTGGGTATGTTCACAGGTGGCTTCACCACCACTATCCACCATCCTTTGAGCGTCAGCGCCAAGGGACTGAGGGTGGTGCCAGTCCCCGTGGCCATCATACATTCATGAGGATAAACGAAGAAGGGGCAGTCGGCGCCCACGCGGGCTGCCACCGAGGCCAGTTGCTCGTCGCTGAGAGGAAGCTCCAAGGCGTCGCGAAGCAGTGTGAGGGTGTAGGCAGCGTCGGCCGAGCCGCCTCCGAGGCCAGCACCGTCGGGTATCACCTTCTCGAGATATATATCCACAGGCGGCAGGTCGGTCACCTCCTCGGCCAGCGCTCGGTAGGCTTTCATCACGAGGTTTTTCTCCGGTGGACAATCCACCGGTCGTCCCTCGGTGGTGAGGGTCGTGGCGGGGTTGATGGTGGGCACTATCTCAAGCACGTCGCGCCAAGGTATGCGATACATGGCAGTGGCGATGTCATGGTAGCCGTCGGGGCGTCGGCGCAGGATGTCGAGGCCGAGGTTGATTTTAGCGCAGGGAAAGGTGATCATTTCAGAGGGGGATAAGGGTGAGTGAGAAAATAATTGCAAATTTACTATTAGTTTGATTACAAATATATGTGGCTTAGAGGTATTTTTTGTAATTTTGCATCATTAACCCTAAAACCTATACCCTCCAATGAGACTTTCTTATCTCCCGGGGATCGCGCTTGCCGCCTTGCTGATGGCTTCATGTAGCCCCAGCCAGGAGGCCAACTATCGCGTGATACCCTTGCCCGCCTCCATCGAGCAGACCTCGACAGGCTCCGATCATTTCACACTCAGTGGCTCAACGGTAATCGCCGTGCCTGCCGGCAACGAAGGCCTTATGGGCGATGCTGGCCATCTGGCCACCTACATCGAGCAGCTCACCGGCCATCAGCTCAAGATTGTCACCGATGCGCCCTCGAGCAACGCTATCGTGCTCGCCGACAACCTTGAAAGCGACAACCCCGAAGCCTACACCCTCACCGTCACCAATGACCTAATCACTATCAACGGCGCTTCGGATGCTGGCACATTCTACGGCATCCAGACCCTCCGCAAGTCGATACCCGAGGCCAAGAAGGGCGACGTGAAGTTTCCCGCTGTGGTGATAGCCGATGCTCCACGCTTCAGCTATCGTGGCGCCCACCTCGACGTGAGCCGCCACTTCTTCCCTACCGACTCCATCAAGAACTTTATCGACATGCTCGCGCTCCACAACATCAACCGCTTCCACTGGCACATCACCGACGACCAGGGCTGGCGCATTGAGATAAAGAGCCGCCCCGAGCTCACCGAGCTTGGCTCCAAGCGCGCCGGCACTGTGATTGGCCACAACACAGGCGAGTATGACGGCATTCCCGTGGAAGGTTATTATACCCAGGCTGAGATACGCGACATCATCGACTATGCCGCTCAGCGCCATATCGTCATCATCCCCGAAATCGACCTCCCCGGCCACATGCTGGGCGCCCTGAAGGCTTATCCTTATCTGGGCTGCACAGGCGGTCCCTACGAGGTGTGGCAGCAGTGGGGCGTGTCAGACGATGTGCTTTGCGCTGGCAACGACTCCACCTATAAGTTTATCGACGACGTACTCGGCGAGGTGGTAGCTCTCTTCCCCTCGGAATACATCCATGTGGGTGGCGACGAGTGTCCCAAGACGCGCTGGGCTGCCTGCCCCAAGTGTCAGGCTAAGATAGCCAAGCTCGGCCTCCGCGCCGACTCCCACGGCACGAAGGAGGAGAAGCTCCAGAGCTACGTCATCCACCATGCCAGCGACTTCTTGACCTCCAAGGGCCGCAAGATGATAGGCTGGGACGAGACCCTCGAAGGCGGCTTGGCTCCCGGCGCCGTAGTGATGTCGTGGCGCGGCGAGGCTGGCGGCATCGAAGCTGCTCGCCAGAAGCACGACGTCATCATGACCCCCAACAACTATCTCTACTTTGACTACTACCAGACACTCGACCGCGAGAAGGAGCCCGATGCCATCGGCGGTTACGTCCCCGTGGAGAAGGTCTACAGCTACGAGCCCCTCTCCAAGGAACTCACCCCCGAGGAGGCTCAATATATTATAGGTGTGCAGGCCAACCTCTGGACCGAGTATATCCCCACCTACTCACAGGTGCAGTATATGGAGCTTCCACGTATGGCCGCTCTCGCCGAGGTGCAGTGGAATCAAAACACCGAGAAGGACTATCCTGAGTTTGCAAGCCGTCTGCCCCAGCTCATCAACCAGTATGACCTCCAGGGCTACAACTACGCTACCCACGTGTTTAACGTCAACGGCTCTCTGACCCCCAACCCCGAGACCAACGCCATAGAGGCTGTGTTGACCACTGTCGACAACGCTCCTATCTATTATACCCTCGACGGCAGCGAGCCCACCGCGTCGTCGGCCCTCTACACCGAGCCCATCACCCTCGACAAGAGCGCCACAATCAAGGCCATAGCTCTACGCGAAGGCGGCCGTCCCAGCACGGTGTATGTCGACAGCGTGTCGTTCAACAAAGCCACTTCCCATCCCATCGAGCTCCGCAACCAGCCACCGTCGCGCTACTCAGCCGACGGTCCTCAGACGTTGGTTGATGGCAAGTTTGGCCCCAACGGCTACAGCAATGGCAGCTGGGTAGGATTCTACGGCAACGGTCTCGACGCTGTGATCGACCTTCAGCAGCCCACCCAGGTTGAGGAGGTCACCATCCGTGCCTGCGTAGCCACTGGCGACTGGGTATTCGATGCCCGCAGCCTCAAAGTGGAAACCTCGATGGACGGCCAGACCTACACTCAGGTGGCCTGTGAAGAGTATCCAGCAATGAAGATGAGTTCCGACAATATCGTGACCCATGCCGTGAAGTTCTCGCCCGTGGAGGCACGCTATGTGCGCGTCATCGCTGATGCCGAGAGCAAGATACCCGACTGGCACCCCGGTGCTGGCCGCGCAGGCTTCCTCTTCATTGACGAGATCGAGATAAATTAAAAAAGAGGTCGGGGTATTGCACAGGTGGAAAAAAATGCCTACCTTTGCACCCGACTTCTACCAAGGAGAGATGGCAGAGTGGTCGATTGCGGCGGTCTTGAAAACCGTTGAGTGTAACAGCTCCGGGGGTTCGAATCCCTCTCTCTCCGCCAGACACCTATAAATCAGCTATTTTTCTACCCCATTACCGCTCCGCTTGATGCGCTCCAACGCCACCAAGCGGAGCGTTTCTTATTTTTCTCTTCCCACCACCAAATTTTTTTGTAGCTTTGCACTCCATATTAGCTTCTATGGGCCAGTCAAACCAATCTCATAAGAAATCCATACGCTTCTTCAACGACCGCGAAGTGCGTGCAGTATGGGACGAAGAGAACAACAAGTGGTGGTTCTCTGCGACGGATATTGTACGCGCCATTAACAATGAGCCTGACTACACCAAGGCTGGTAACTATTGGCGATGGCTGAAAAGGAAACTTGCAGCACAAGGCATCCAGTTTGTGAGTGGCACTCACAAACTGAAATATGCACTTTCCCGGCACCCTGCAATTGATTGAACGCATGCCAGAATCGACATTCGATGAGATTATAGACAAATACGTAGAGATGAACGTAGCCCATCCATTCATGGAGGGCAATGGCCGCAGTACTCGTATTTGGCTAGACATGATGCTGAAACGCTCACTTAAGCGATGTGTTGACTGGAGCCAAATAGACAAGAACAACTATATAGAGGCGATGCGTATCAGCCCGGTAAACTCTTCGCATATTAAGCAACTGATATCAGGTGCTTTGACCGACCGAATAAACGACCGCGAGATGTTCATGAAAGGTATTGACTATTCCTATTATTACGAGCAAAACGATTGATTTAACCTCTCTCGTCCATTCCTCAGCCTAAAATTGGTAATATAAAAAGAGTATTTCTATAAATCAGCAACTCAGTTCCTCAGGGATTGGTATTAGTAAGGTTAGTGCCGATGGTGCCAGATTGAGTAGGCGAGGATAATGGCGTTTACAATGCCTGTTATCCAGCCGAACTTGATGGCGGTGGCTGCAATTTTCTGGCCGTAGTCCTCAATTCCGATGGCCCAAATGGTCATTATCAAGAAGGCCAGCGAAAGAAAAAGGGTGATGAAGCAACAGTAGCAAAGGATTGCTGGCACGGCGATGCGAGAGCCGACGTTGGCCAGACGTTTCTCCGTCCGGGCAAGGTCTTGGTGCATCTTGTCGAAGTCTGATTTGTTGTCGACCAGACCAGCTTTGACCGTTGGTAAGCATTCGGTAATGCCCGTATTGCAGTCCCTTAGGCCGAAGAGGTAATTTTGCGAGCAAAAACGAATATGCTTAGCAAAGAAGAAGTACTTGACATCTTGGCCTACTGCAAGGAGCACGGGGTCAACCGCAAAGACGGTAAGCATTCGGTAATGCTTACCGTCAACAAAATGATATCGTTCAATTAAGGGTTACAACGCCAGATAGATGATTTCCTTATGAAACGCCCCTCTAAGGGTTGAACGCAAGCGTGGCGGTCTGACATACCAAAACGCTTTTTCAACCCGACAGAGGCGAATTTCGATAAAATAATTACCTTTGCGAATCAAAACCAAAAAATATATGAACGACCAAGAAGCTCTTCAGCCTTACATCAAACACGGTAGTGATGTTTACCTCGCAGGAGTCATAGAGGGAGAAGTCCGAGTATATGCCCCCAAACCAATAGTAGTAGACGGAGAACCTATACCAACAGGCAGCCCTCATTACCTTGTTGTAAATCCAAAGAATGGACGTGTCAAGCCAGTCTATGGTGAAGCCGCTTGGGAGGTGTATCACCAACTCTATCCTAACGATGAAGAGGGATAACCTTAATCAACTCTGCCACTATCTTAGGATTGATAAGCTTATGTAAACTTTGAAGAGGCTTTTCAACCCAACAGGCGTGAAATTGGGATATAATAACTAACTTTGCAAATACTATGACAGATAAAGCGTTTGAAATTGCAAAGCGATTCACTCAGCGACAAAACTTTGATTGCATTGAGCGAGCTGGAGAAAAGAACGGCCAAGAGTATTTTCACTTTTGGCGCACGTCGACTGTAGGGTTAAAGCTCGGCAATCCCCTCATTCTCAAAGTAAGCGCCAAAACAGGCAAGATTACTATTGTTGAACGTCTAGATGAAATTATGTGGGCATATATGGAAGCCAGAAAAATCAGGTACGGCGAGCAATAGTCCTGATGATGTCAGGGATTAAAAGGAGCTTATCGACCATCAGGACCACAAAACTTTGAATAATGAGGTTGTGTCAAATTGGCGCAGACCTCTTTTTCATAACACTCGACAAAATCGCCTCATAAAATTTGGTCATATCAAAGAATTACCGTAACTTTGCACAGATTACTTACAAAAGGTAAACAATGCAGGTTATAGGTAATTCGATGTCATACCTATCCACAGCAATAGGCTTAAATGCCGAGGTTGTGGCTGGCAGCAGTCCGCTATTCGGATTGCCGCGTTTGTATGGTAGTACGTTTGGCGGAATGGAAGTCAGGATTGATGGAAAACCATTTGTGGCCATCGCTCCGATTGACGCTGAAATCACTCCGGCTACGCTTGTAAGCCGCGTGGAAAGCCTATGCAAACATATTGATATGGCTGTGATTCTCGTGCTGCCGAATGTTGATTTCCGACTTAGGCAGCAGCTTGTCAAAAACCGCATCAACTTTATAGTGCCTAACAAGCAGACATATCTGCCGTCGCTCGCGGCATTTTTCAGCGAGCGCGGTTTGAAAGCAGCTCAACCCCAGAGCCAGATTGCGCCGTCGGCTCAACTTCTGCTGTTGTACCACCTACAAAAGGAATCGCTTGCTGGCATACCATTGAATGTAATTGGGGAGAAATTGGGCTATTCGCCAAAGACGATCACTCTTGCCGTTGATGAGTTGCAGAGTGTTGGCCTTTGCCAACTCGTTGCTGAACAGGGCAAGAATCACAAGACTCTTCGCTTTGACAAACATGGTATTGAATTATGGCAACAAGCAAAGGAACGGCTTTCTTCACCAGTAATGAAAATTGTCTTTGTCGATGCTGACTTGCCGTTAGATGGTGCGACGATGAGCTATGACAGCGCACTGTCGCGACTTACATTCATCACAGAGCCTTCGGTCGAAACCATAGCAATTATCAAAGGGTGCGACCTAGCAAAGATTGCTTTGAAGCAAGGCGGCTCCTCGGAGTATCCTGGCTCAAAGCGAGTACAAATATGGAAATACAATCCGCTTCTGCTTGCGCATAATGGTTGTGTTGACCCATTGTCATTGGCTCTCCAATATGGCGATGACGATGACAGCCGAGTGCAAGAAGAGTTGAACAAGTTAATCAATAAGACCTTATGCAAGGATTAGACAAATTCCGCGAATATCTTGGCGGCTATAATGGCCACTATGTCATAATCGGTGGCACCTCGCTCAACCTCAACCTCGCTGAGGAAGGACAAAAGGAGAGGGCGACCAAGGATATCGATATGATAGTGGTGTGCGAGGCCATCACCAAAGAATACCTCGTCAGTTTTTGGCAGTTTATCAAGGCTGGCGGCTATACGCCCAGTGCCGTCAAGACTGCCGAAGGCATCAAGCGCACATACTACCGCTTTGATAATCCAACAGACCCATCGTTCCCGGTATATATCGAACTGTTCGCAAGGCAGCCCGACAGCATCGACCTGCCTGCTGATGTGCATCTCGTCCACATCAGCAAGGAAGAATACTTGTCGAGCTTTTCGGCTATTCTGATAGACGATGATTATTACAACTACGCAGTCCAGCATAGCATAGAGATACAAGGGGTGCAGACCCTTGACTGCTTCGGTCTGATAGCATTGAAGGCGAAAGCCTTTGTAAGCAACCTTGAACGGAAACTGTCTGGCGGGAGCGTCCAGCAGAATGACATAGACAAGCATAAGCGCGACATCTACCGTCTGCTGTATATTCTCCGTGACACCGATGTTGCAGATGCGCCCATGACCATCAAGAATGACCTGCGCCGGTTTATCTCGCTCGTACAACAGCATCCTGTCAGCACCAAGGCGTTGGCCAAGGCAATGGAAGTCGCAGGGAATGAACTTTCCATGAGTGACCTTGCCGACATACTCACCAAAACGTTTGGTCTATGAGGATTCAATATGCTTCTGACCTGCATCTGGAGTTCTCGGCCAACACCGATTTCCTTGCAGCCAATCCACTGAAGCCAGTCGGTGATATTCTTGTGCTGGCTGGCGATATCACGCTGTTTGGCAAGAGCAAGTTGCGTAAGCATCCTTTCTTTGACTGGTGCGAAGACAACTTTACCCAAACTTTCATCATTCCTGGCAACCACGAATACTACGAGGGTGTAGAGTTGTCACAGTCACAGGTTGATTTCGACAGTCCATTACGTGATAACGTGCGCTACATCAACAACAAGTCGGTTGTTATCGGTGATGTCGAGTTGTTCTTCACAACCTTGTGGTCGCCCATTGAGCCGACTCACATCGTGCCGGTGCAGATGGGCATGACCGACTGCTACCGCATCAAGTATCAAGGCCGCTCGTTCAACGCTAACGACTACGCTACTCTGCACAGCCAAAGCCTATCGTTTTTGCAAGAAGTATTGGCAAAGTCACAAACCAAGCACAAGGTCGTGGTCACTCACCATTGCCCGACGCTCCGCTTTGCCGACCCTCGTTTTCCCGGCAGCACCATCAACTCGGCTTTCTGCGTCAACCTCGACCAAATGATTGAGGACAGCTGCATTGAATGTTGGATCTATGGCCACACCCACTACAATGGCGGTGCTGATCAGATGATAGGTTCCACCCTTATGCTTACCAACCAGCTCGGCTATGTCAAGCACGGCGAGCATGGCGCATTCCGAAAGGACGCAGTAGTAGAAGTGCTGAGTTCTGAGAAAAAAACACCAACCTTACCCAGATGAAAAAAAGGCCCGACGAGAGCAGCATGGGCAAGGCTGTTCAACGCCTTGAGGCAGGAGAGAGAGCCGACGACCTTTGAGCACGCGGGATAGCCATTTTGCAGAAGTCAACTGAGTAGATTGTCACATATATGTTAAGCTATTACTTTCAAGGCAATCCCGGAGAAGAGTGGTGACAATAGTTAATTAGAAGCATCTCTAATGGATTTCCTTGATAGTTTGTAAGCATTCGGTAATGCCCGTATTGCGTACTTCGCCGAAGTAGCCCGAACT
>JAJBVL010000112.1 GCA_020859845.1 Bacteroidales bacterium | reverse complement strand
GTGTAGATGAGGGTGGCGGGGTCGTTGGTGCGGAAGTTGTTGCCCACCAGTCGAGAGTCGATTTTGAAGTCGCCCACCGCGCCGGTGAATCCCTCGGGTTGAGGGGTAGGGAGGGGAGTGATGTTGATAGAGGCTGAGTTGGAGCTCACTTGTATGCTACGCTCCTGGGGTGTGCGTACATTGAAGAAGCCCATGTTGACGTTGTCATACTGCACCACCTTCAGGTCGTAGTTGCCCGAGTTGATGGTGAGCTTGCCAGCGCGCTGCGGGAAGAGGATACACTTCTTGAGCAGCGCCGTCATATACTCCTGGCCTTTGTATTTCTCATACTGGTTGAGCTGGGGCTGCACGTCGACCTCCTGTATCAAGAACCCATCAAAGCTGGGCTGCTTGGTGGAGAAGAACGACGAGATGGAGTATTTGGTATAGAGCTTGATGGTACACTCTATGGCCTCCTGCTCGTAAGCCGAGCTCTTGGAGAGGATGATGCGCACGAATACATCGTCGGAGCCTACCTTGCGGTCGGAGCTTTGGGTGGAGATATCATCCACGTTGACTGGCGGGGGAGTGGCTCCATAGCCTCCCGAGGAGGAGCCTCCACCCTGAGCACCTGCTGGAGCAGCCACTACTGTGAGGGTGGCAGGCTTGGTGGTGAGCGTCTTGCCATCCACCACTATCGAAGCCTCGCCGATGGTGTAGGTGCCTTCTTGGTCGGCGCGGTAATAATAGGTGTAGTCAAATGTGGTCGACGAAGAGGCCTGACCGTTGATTATAGAGTAAGAGCTGCTCTGGCTCGTGGATGGTCCGTAAAGGAGGGTGCAGCCATTGATTTGTGGCACCTTTAGCGAGGTGCCATCACCATTCTTCAGACTAAACGTCACGGCAAACTTGCTGCCGGCGCTGACACGCGATGGCGCCTTCAGCGTGAATGATGGCTGTCCCCAGGCTGCAAGGGGCAGCACGAGGAGCATCGTCATGAGGAGGTAAGCGCTTATCTTTTTCATCGGGATGAATGAGTGGTTGGGTTGGGGTGGGGTAAATAAGAATTATTACCAGGGGTTGAGGATGCGTCGACGCTGAGCGTTTTGCGCTTTCTGGCGCTCGCCCTCTACACGGCGACGCGTGGCAGCCTCTTCATTCTCCATGGCCTTGAGAATCTTCTCGGCATTGGCATCGCTGATGCCTTGCTGCTGTTGCTGTTGTTGCTGCTGCTGATTCTGCTGGTCTTGGTTTTGTTGTTGCTGTTGATCCTGGTTTTGGTTCTTATTTTGGTCTTGGTTTTGATCCTGGTTCTGGTCTTGATTCTGATTCTGGTCCTTGTTCTGGTCCTGATTCTGATCTTGGTCCTGATCCTGGTTCTGGTCTTGATTTTGATCTTGGTTCTGGTCTTGGTTGTCCTGCTGGTCTTGCAGTTTCAGCTGGGCCAAGCGGAGGTTGTCGCGTGCCTGGTCGTTGTCGGGGTTCTTGCGCAGAGCGTTCTTATAGAGGTCGATGCTCTGTTGATACTGTTGCTGATTGAAGGCCATGTTGCCCAAGTTGTAGTAGGCCAGTTCGGCTATATGTGGGTCAGTGGCGTTGCGTGCCAGCTGATTGAGAATCTGTGTGGCGCGCTGCATGGGGTTTTCCTTTGCGTTGGGGTCGGTGGGTCCTCCTTGGCGTATGAGCGAGGCGGCGAGGTTAAACTGTGCTATCTCGCTGGTTGGCACCTCCTCAAGAGCCTTGGCATACTGCACCTCGGCTTCGGCATAACGTTTCTCCTGATAGAGCTTGTTGCCCTCGCGGATATAGTTGCGCTCCTTTTTGGTCGACTCTATCAGCTCTTGGGCAGCCTCGGCAGCCTGCGATGCTTGGGCGCGTAGAGGCGCTGCCCCAAAGCCCACCATTATCAAGATGGCGATGCAGGTGGCGAGGGAGTTGTTGGAGTTGTTGGAGTTGTTGCTGCGGGTGAAGAAGTTGATGTCGCGGAGGCCGCGTATCTTGTTGTAGGGGAGGAAGCCATCGATGACGAGCAGGATAAGGGCTATCACTGCAGCCAAGGGGAAAAGCTCGTTGACGGCCGTGACTCCGGCGATGCGGGTATACTCGCTCTTGTCGAGCTTGTTGAGCTGCTCGTCGAGGTCGGCCACAACGCTTGAGCTGCTACCAGCCAGGTAGATACCCTTGCCGGCATGAGCTATCTGCTGAGCCGTCTCTTCGTTGAGCGCGGTGACGACTTGATTGCCATTTTGGTCGGTCATAAATTGAGTGCCATTGGCGTTGAGAGGTATTGGTGCTCCTTTGCCCGAGCCCAGGCCTATCACGTCGACTTGTATGCCAGCCTCGGCAGCTCGCTTGGCAGCCCCTACGGCATCGTCCTCAAAGTTTTCACCGTCGGTGATGAGGATGATGGCTTTCTGGAAGTCGCTGTCGGGCGTGAAAGAGTTGATGGCCATCTCAATGGCAGCGCCGATAGCTGTGCCCTGAGTGGGCACCATGCCCGTGTTGATATCGCCCAAAAACATCTTGGCCGATATATAGTCGCTGGTGATGGGCACTTGAGTGTAGCTGTCGCCAGCAAAGACTATGAGGCCCACCTTGTCGTTGGTCATCTTGTCGATGAGTTTCTCGAGGATAAACTTTGCTCTCTGCAGACGGCTGACGCCGCGAGGATCGTCGGTCGACGAGGCCAGCATGGAGTTGGACACGTCGAGACATATCATCACCTCGATGCCGCGTGTCGACTGCTCCTCCACTTCGGCATTCTCGCCCTTGGGAACGTAGGGACGCGCCATGGCAAAGATTATAAACACCATGGCCAGAAGGGCCAGAGTGAGTTTTACCCACCCCATATAGCGCGAGGCGTCGGGCATCAGGGGCGCCAAGATGTTGAGGTGGCCAAAGCGCTCAAGCTTGCGCTTGCGAGCGTAGAAAGCCCACACAGCCAGCGCCCCTATAGCGGGCACCAGCAGCAAGAGGTAGAGGAGCGATGGGTATCCAAAGTGTATCATATTCGCTGGTGGGTCAAGAGAGGGTTATGGTATATGCCGCAGGAGGGTGAATCTCAGCGTCATGCCTACGGCCAAGAGGGCCAGTGCGGCGATGGTCCAGGGGAGATAGTTGTCCTCGGTATGGGTGTAATTGCGCACGTCGATTTCGGTCTTCTCCAGGGCGTCGATTTCTTCAAACACTTGCTGGAGCACGTTGTTGTCGGTGGCGCGGAAGTATTT
The DNA here is from genome assembly GCA_020859845.1 of Bacteroidales bacterium. Taxonomy (GTDB): domain Bacteria; phylum Bacteroidota; class Bacteroidia; order Bacteroidales; family Muribaculaceae; genus Paramuribaculum. Next base: position 4,190 of record JAJBVL010000112.1, on the reverse strand, counting down.
ACCGCCGGTGATGCCAGCTATCTGACGCAGCGTGGCCTCATCGATGACTACTGGCATCTGCACATACTCTATGCGGCCAAAGGCGTTTTCTACAGGATAAGGAGCCATGCCGTTTTTGCCTACGCCGATGGTGTAGACCTTGATGCCATATTTCTTAGCAATCTCGGCGGCGGTGATGGGAGCCACGTTGCCAGTGTTGTTGGAACCGTCGGTGAGCAGGATGATGCTCTTCGACTTGGCTTTGCCATCCTTGATACGATTGATGGAGGTGGCGAGACCGTCGCCGATGGCGGTATTGTCCTGGAGCATCCCCATGCGGATGTCGTGGATATAGTTGGCCAGCAGGGAGCGGTCGGTGGTCATGGGCACGGCGGTGAAACTCTCGCCGGCAAAGATTACCACACCGATGTTGTCGCTCTCGCGTCCGGAGACAAACTTAGCGGCAACATTCTTGGCAGCCTCAAAGCGGTCGGGCTTGAAGTCGCGTGCCAACATACTCGACGAGATGTCGAGCGCGATGATGATGTCGGTGCCTTCGGTGGAGGAGGTGCTCCAGCGGTCGTGGGTCTGAGGTCGCGCCAAGACTACTATCAGGCAGCCGATGGCGCCCACTCGCATCGCAAAGAGCAGATGGAGCAGATATTCTTTATATGAGCGTGGCAGCTTGTCAAAGGGGAGCGTCGTGGAGATGCCAAGAGAGGCTGTGGCTTGGTTGTGTTTCCACACATACCATGCCACATAAGGCACGAGGAGCAGCAGCAGCCATAGATATCCGGGATGAGCAAAGAGCATGGTCTACGTGGGGGTGTTGGTTGGAGATTCGGGAGCGGTATTCGTGGAGCCTGTGGCGGAGTCGGGGGCTTCGGTAGGCTCTGGGACGGGCTTTGTGTCCTCGACAAACTGCTGGGCGGCTTTGAAGGCCTGGACATTGTCGTCGGGGAGCGGTCGGAGACGGGCAAACTTAACAAAGTCGGCCACTTCGAGCACTCGCTTCATATACTTATGGGGGAGGCGCGTGTCGGGGTTGTCGTGCAAGCTACGGAGTATTTGGCCGGAAGTCATCTCCATAGCGTTGATGCCAAATCGGGAGTCGAGATAGCTGCGCAGGATGTCGGTCAGGCGTGTGTAATACTCCTTCTCTTCACCGCGCTCGCAGAGATGCTCCTCGCGCAGGGTGTTGAGCCTACTCATAGCCAACTCGTAAGGAGGTATGGGCTTGGCCTGAGGCACGAGAGGTATCTTGCCCTTGCGCAGATAGGCCAGATAGATATAGAGGCCTGCGGCTATCACGAGCAGCCCCAGAAGCACCCATATTCCCCAGTCGGTAATCCAGTCGGGGACAAAGTCGAGCAAATGGAAGGGTGGGGTCTGAACAGCCGCATAGTCGTGGACTGTGCGCATAGAGTCAACGTCGACAGGTATCACTTTGAGCACGGCTCGATTGCTCTCCACCACCTTGTTGTCCTGCACATACAGCACAGGGGGCAGCGTGTAGAAGCCCGAGTCGAAAGCCTGAAGGATAATCTCCTGGCGTAGCTCCTTGCGACCATTGCCATGGTCGATGATGGTGGGCTCGCCTACGCGGGCCACCTCTACGTCGCGCCATAGGGTGTCGGGGAGGATAAGGCCGCCAGTCTCCGACAAGGGGCCGAGCACCTCTACATGCAGAGGGGTGGTCTTGCCCATCAGGAGGTAGGCCGAGTCGAGCTGTACCTTCACACTGAAGTCACCCTCCTGCGCTCTCAAAAGGGCAATGGGCGACAGTAGTGTCAGGGCCAGAAGGATGTAAAGTCGTCGTCGTAATATCATTGTGGAAGATGAGTGCTTTATGCTTTGCGTTTTTGGAAGAGCGACATGAGGGCTTTAACATAATCCTCGTCGGTAGAGATTGACACGTGGTCAACGCGGCAGCGCTGCATGGTGTCGGCCATTGCCTGCTGGCGGTCGTACCACCACTTGTTGAAGGCTGAGCGCACACGGCGGCTTGAGGTATTGATCCAGCGTTCGAGGCCGCGCTCCAGGTCGCGCACCTTCATCAATCCCACATTGGGCATCGATGCGTCGCGCTTGTCGTAGATCTGAATGCCTATCACGTCGTGCTTGCTACTGGCCACCGACATTTGGGTGTAGTAGGGCTTGGGGTCGATGAAGTCGGAGATGAGAAAGGTGGTGGAGCGCTTCTTAAGAGCATCGGTGAAGTAGCGTAGCACCATCCCTATATCCGTGCCACGGCTCTCGGGGGTGAAGTCGAGGAGCTCGCGTATGATAAAGAGGATATGCTTGCGCCCTTTCTTGGGAGGGATAAACTTCTCAATCTTGTCGCTGAAGAAGATGACGCCAATCTTGTCGTTGTTTTGAATGGCCGAGAATGCGATTGTGGCAGCCACTTCGGCTATCACCTCTCGCTTATGAGGGCCCTCAGCACCGAAGAGACGGCTCCCCGACACGTCGACGAGAAGCATCACCGTCAGCTCGCGTTCCTCTTCATACACCTTGACGTAGGGACGATTGTGGCGCGCGGTGACGTTCCAGTCAATGTCGCGCACGTCGTCGCCAAACTGATATTCTCTCACCTCCGAGAAGGTCATACCACGCCCCTTGAAAGCCGTGTGATACTCTCCGGCAAAGATGTTTTGCGAGAGGCCACGCGTCTTTATCTCGATCTTTCTTACCTTCTTAAGCAGTTCGTTTGCTTCCATAGGTCAGGGTAATGAGATAGGGGAGAATAGGGGAACGGGGATTAGGGCACCTCAACCTTGTCGAGGATCTCAGAGATGATTTCGTCGGTGGTGATGTTGTTGGCCTCGGCCTCGTAGGTGAGTCCTATACGGTGGCGAAGCACATCGTGGCACACGGCACGTACATCTTCGGGGATGACGTAGCCACGCTGGCGCAGGAAGGCATAGGAGCGAGCTGCGCGGGCCAGACTGATGGAGGCACGAGGCGATGCTCCGAAAGCGATGATGCTCACGAGGTCCTTGAGGTTGTAGTCGGCCGGATAGCGAGTGGCAAACACGATGTCGACGATGTAGCGCTCTATCTTCTCATCGAGATAGATCTGCTCTACCACCTTCTGAGCGTCGATGATTTCCTCGGGCTTGAGCACCGGCTTCACCTCGATGGGGCGTGGCGAGATGTTCTGGCGGATGATGAGCTTCTCATCGTCCTTGGTGGGGTAGCCAATCACTACCTTAAGGAGGAAACGGTCGACCTGCGCTTCGGGCAACGGATAGGTACCCTCCTGCTCGATGGGGTTTTGGGTGGCCATTACCAAGAATGGTTCGTCGAGCTTGAAGGTCTTGTCGCCGATGGTCACCTGGCGCTCCTGCATGGCCTCAAGCAATGCGCTCTGCACCTTGGCTGGCGCACGGTTGATTTCGTCGGCGAGCACGAAGTTGGCAAAGATAGGGCCCTTCTTGATCTGAAACTGCTCTTTCTGGATGCTGTAGACCATGGTGCCTATCACGTCGGCAGGCAGAAGGTCGGGGGTGAATTGTATACGGCTATACTTAGCATCGATTACTTGCGCCAACGTTTTTATGGCAAGCGTCTTAGCCAAGCCAGGGACACCCTCCAGTAGCACATGGCCATTGGCCAACAGGGCTATCAATAAGGAATCTACTAAGTGTTTCTGGCCTACAATGGTCTGGTCCATCCCTCGTGTAATGAGGTTGACGAAGTCGTTTTTACTTGCCACGAGGTCGTTGAGCTCTCTTATATTAACCGATTCATTCATAAGTGGGTATATAAATGTATAGTGATTTACGTGATACTATGGTATAATCAGGTGTACGTTTTCACGACACAAAATTATACATAATAACACGGAGAAAGTAGAAAGAGATTGTTAAATTTAGCTATTTAAAACTAACCATTATGAAACATCCGCTGCTACTCGATAATGGCTTCTGGAGCGGTGTTGACAAAGTACATCATGTAGGCAAAGAGACCCAGTACGCCAATGGCAAGGCCCACTACAAGTCCTATGAAAAAGCCCGGCCAAAAGCGTGATGAAGGGGCCTCTTCGTAGGCCTCTTCTGGCTCGGCGGTCTCTTCTGCGGGCTCGAGAGCCGGAGCCTCTGCTATAGGGGCAGGGACAGGAGCGGATGCCTCGGGCTCTGGCTGAAGAGCGGGCGCTGGGGTGGGGGCCACGATGGCCTCGAGAGCAGGCTCGGGGAGGGGCTCCGGGG
>JAJBVL010000052.1:7201-7464 GCA_020859845.1 Bacteroidales bacterium | reverse complement strand
CGTGGGGAGAGGCGACCAATGGGCTATTTGGAACAACCCCTACGGGGTTGCGTGGACGACAACGCCCACCGGGCTATTTGGAACAACCGCCTATTTGGAACAACCCCTACGGGGTTGCGTGGGGAGAGGCGACCAATGGGCTATTTGGAACAACCCCTACGGGGTTGCGTGGGCGACAGCGCCCACCGGGCTATTTGGAAGAATCCCTACGGGATTCCCCCCAATAATGCATCATCAATCGCAACCCCGTAGGGGTTGTTCCA
>JAJBVL010000052.1:0-7101 GCA_020859845.1 Bacteroidales bacterium | reverse complement strand
AATAGCCCAATGGGATTTTCCATCATCGCAACCCCGTAGGGGTTGTTCCAAATAGCCCAATGGGATTTTCCATCATCGCAACCCCGTAGGGGTTGTTCCAAATAGGTGGTTGTTCCAAATAGGCGGTTTTCCCAAATAGCAGATAATGATAATATATTAACCCACTGTATGATTTATTTTGTCTCGGCTGGCGAAGCTTCCGGCGACCTTCACGCCTCGCATCTGATGGCGGCGCTCCGACAGGGCGACCCCAAGGCGCGGTTTGCCTTTCTCGGCGGCGACCTGATGGCCGCCCAGGCAGGCCGCCCACCGGTGGTGCACTATCGCGACATGGCTTATATGGGCTTTAGCGAGGTGTTACGCCATCTGCCCGACGTGGCCCGCAACCTCCGACTCGCCCGCCGCCTCCTGGAGCGGCTACGCCCCGACGCGGTGATCCTTGTAGACTATCCGAGTTTCAACCTCAAGCTGGCCGAGACTGCCTATAAGCTTGGTATCCCCGTCTACTACTTCATCTCCCCCAAGGTATGGGCCTGGAAGGAGTGGCGCGTCAAAGACCTGCGCCGCTACTGCCGCCGCATACTCTCCATCCTCCCCTTCGAGGTAGACTTCTACCGCCGTCATGACATGGAGATTGACTATGTGGGCAACCCATCGGTGGCGGAGGTGGACGAACGCCTTGGCCTGCTCGGCGACTCCTCCCAACGCGAGGCCTGGCTGGCAGAACATGGGCTGAAGAAAGGCACCATCTTGGCACTGGTGCCCGGCAGCCGCCGCGGCGAGATACGCTGCAACCTCCCCGTGATGGACGAGGTGGCACGTCGCCATAGCTATATCCAGACCGTGATAGCCGGTGCGCCCGGGATTGAGCCAGAGTTTTACGCTCAGTATAGCAAGCTGCCAGTAATCTACGACGTCACCTTCGAACTGATGGCCTACGCCTCCGTGGCCCTTGTCACCTCCGGAACGGCCACGCTAGAATGTGCCTTGGCCGGGACACCCCAGGTGGTGTGTTACCGCTCCAACGGTTCGCGGCTGGCCTACCACTTGATGAAACCGCTGCTGAGCGTGAAGTATGTGTCGCTCCCCAACCTCATCGCCGACCAAGAGATAGTGCCAGAGATGCTCCTCCACAACTGCACGCCCGACGCCGTCGACGCCCGCCTGCGCGAACTCCTCCCCGGACGCAGCGCCCGGCGCCACCAGATAGCCGGCTACCAGCGCATGCGCCAGCGCCTCGGCACCGCTGACGCCGCCAGCGGTGCTGCCCACCTCATCCTCCAAGACCTCAATCACCCCCTCTAAAAATACCACTCCGATGAAGAAAGTATTATTCGTTTGCCTCGGCAACATCTGCCGCAGCCCGGCCGCCGAAGGCATGATGCGCGAGATAGTGCGCCGCCATGGCGACGAGGCCAACTGGCTTATCGACTCGGCTGGCACCGCCAGCTATCACGCCGGCGACGGCCCCGACCGTCGTATGATAGCCCACTGCCGACGCCGCAGCCTCGAACTCGACCACATCTGTCGCAAGATACGCCCCGCCGACTTCGAGCGTTTTGACGTCATCGTGGCAATGGACGACAGCAACTATGCCAATCTACGCGCCATGGCCGCTACCCCCGAGCAGGAAGCCAAGATAGTGAAGATGGCTGATTACTTCAGCCCCGGCACCCCCTACGACTGCGTCCCCGACCCCTACTATGAGGGCGCTGAGGGGTTTGAACTGGTGCTCGACCTCCTCGAGGACTCCACCGAGCGCCTCTACCAATCCCTGAAGAAGAAGTAGGCCCTTCCCCCGCTTCCCCTTTGGAGAAGTCCCCCCAAGAATAACAGAAAAAAGAATACCCCCCCTAACAACCCACCATGCGAAAATTATTTCTTATCTGCAGCTTGCTCCTCGTGGCCATCGTGGCCGGCGCTCAGGAGCGTCCTGTAAAGGTGGCCTGCGTTGGCAATAGCGTCACCTATGGTTACACCCTCGCAAACCGCGAGACCGACTGTTATCCCTCCGTGCTCCAGCGTATGCTCGGCCCTGGCTACGAAGTGGCCAACTTCGGCCACAGTGCCCGCACGCTGATGCATTCGGGCAACCTCCCCTACACCGCCGAAGCCACCTATCAGAATGCCCTGGCTTTTGCCCCCGACATCGTGATAATAATGCTCGGCACCAACGACACCAAGCCCGACAACTGGGCCCACGCCGAGGACTTCGTGCCCGACCTGCAAGCCATGATTGCCGACTTCCAACTCCTCGAGAGCAAACCTCGCGTGATACTCTGCACGCCAGCCACAGTGTTTAGAGCCGATGGCGAAGGCATCAACGAGACTACGCTCGCCAATGGCGTGATTCCCGCCATTAAGGAAGTGGCCTCAACGCTCGACCTTCCTCTCATCGACATCCACACCCTGACCGGCGAGATGGGCGACCACTTCCCCGACGGTATCCACCCCGACCCCATAGGAGCCCGCACGATAGCCACCGCCGTCTACACCGCCATCACCCTATAGATGCAATCCCGTAGGGATTGTTCCAATTAGCCATCCAAGGGTAATCCCTAGCGCAATCCCGTAGGGATTGTTCCAATTAGCCAGAAGCGTCCCCCTCCCCCCTTCTCCAACGCCTACGGCGTTGGAGAAGGGTAAAAAATAAATCCACATGCTAATTGGAACAACCCCTACGGAGTTGCACCGAGGGATGGCACTTTGAGACTAGAAGCCGTATAAATATAATAAACGCTGGGAATGTCTCCCGACAGTCCCAGCGTGCTTAACCTTAAAAATATAATCCTATGAAAAACTACGTCTCAAAGTTACAACTCTTACGCCAAGTTGTCAAAAAAATTACATCCTTTTTCATTATATTAACTTAATCCCTCCTAAAACCCACTCATAGAGTGTATAAATATTCATTTTTATGGCTCGTTTTCAGATCAACATACTTGGTTGTGGCTCTGCCAAACCCTCTACCCGCCATCTGCCCTCATGTCAAGTGGTGGACTATCGCGACCGTCTGTTGATGATTGACTGCGGGGAGGGAGCACAGCAAGCCATGTGTAGGCAGCGCCTCAACTTCAGCCGCCTGACCGACATCTTTATCTCTCACCTCCACGGCGACCACTTCCTGGGCCTCCCCGGCCTCCTGGCCACCCTCTCGCTCCAAGGACGCGGAGGAAGCATCAACGTGCACCTTCCGGCCGAGGGTATGGAGGTGTTGAGGAGTTTTGTGGGTTGGACTTGTCGCGACTTTGGCTACGACATTCGCTGGAACGCCTTGGCTATTGAGCAGCAGACGGTGCTCGACCTCCCGGGGATGACCGTGGAGGCCTTCCCGCTCTACCATCGCGTACCATGCCTTGGATACATCTTTCGCGAGAAACCTAAGCAACGCCACCTGAGAGGCGACATGGCCAAGTGGCTCGAGATACCAGTGGCTCAGCTACGCGCCATCAAGGAGGGTGCCGACTATGTGAAGGAGGATGGGACGGTGGTGCCCAACGCGCTGCTCACCACCGATGCCGACCCGTCGGTGAGCTACGCCTACTGCAGCGACACGATGATGGATCCTCGCGTGGCGGAGGCTGTGAAGGGTGTTGACACCCTCTACCATGAAGCCACCTATCTCAGCGACCTGGAGGCAAGCGCCCGCGAGCGTGGCCACTCCACAGCCCAGCAGGCAGGAATAATAGCCCGAATGGCAGGCGTAAGGCAGCTCATCATCGGCCATTACTCCCAACGCTACCGCGACGTGACAGTGCTGGTGGAGGAGGCCAAACGAGAATTTGAGTGTGTGCTGGCGGCCGACGAGGGCATGAAAATCGATTTGCTATGATTACCGAGCAAGACGAACGCTTTATGCGCGTTGCCCTCCAAGAAGCCATGCAGGCTTTCGAGGAGGAGGAGGTGCCGATAGGTGCCGTGGTGGTGTGCAATGGGCGCATCGTGGGGCGAGGCCATAATCTGACGGAGCGCCTCGCCGACGTGACCGCCCATGCCGAGATGCAAGCGCTGACGGCAGCCGCTGCAACGCTGGGAGGCAAATATCTGCCTCGCTGCACTCTCTATGTCACCGTTGAGCCATGCTTGATGTGTGCCGGCGCTATTGCCTGGAGCCAGATAGGGCGCATCGTCTATGGAGCTTCCGACACTAAGCGTGGCTACCAAGTGTATACACCTCGCCCCTTCCACCCCAAAGCCACTGTGGAAGGAGGCGTACTGGCCGAGGAGTGTGGGTTTTTGATGAAGCAATTCTTTGGCAAGCGGCGCAAAAATCACTAAATTTGTGGATATTTATTGAATATCCCCTACCAACTCCATATGGCAAAGAAGATAGTAGAGACCCCTCTTATGAAGCAATACCTCGAGATGAAGAAGAAGCATCCCGACGCGGTGTTGCTATTTCGCGTTGGCGACTTTTATGAGACCTTTAGCGACGACGCTATCGAGGCGTCGGAGATACTAGGCATCACCCTTACGCGACGTGCCAACGGGTCGGCTCAAGAGGTGGAACTGGCTGGCTTCCCACATCATGCCCTCGACACCTATCTCCCCAAACTAATACGCGCCGGCAAGCGTGTGGCCATCTGCGAGCAACTTGAAGACCCCAAGCTCACCAAGAAACTCGTGAAGCGTGGCATCACCGAACTCGTCACTCCCGGCACGGCCATCACCGACAACCTCCTGGAGCGGAGCCAAAACAACTTTCTCGCCGCCCTCCATGCTGAGGGCGAGCCGTGGGGTGTGGCATTTCTCGACCTTTCGACAGGCGAATTTCTGGCCGCCCAAGGCGAGCACCCATACATAGACAAGCTTCTCAACAATTTCAGTCCTAAAGAACTCCTCCTGGAGCGCGGCAAACGCTCTACGATTGAGAGCTCACTCAGCTCAAAATTTCTTGCCTTCGAGATGGAAGACTGGGCATTTACCCCTGCGGCTGCTCAAGACCGACTGTTGAAACAATTTCAGACGGCAACGCTCAAGGGATTCGGACTGGAGGATATGCCTTTGGCCATTATCGCTGCCGGAGCCATTCTCCATTATCTTGACCTCACTTGCCATACCCAGACAAGCCATATAGCGTCGATATCGCGCATCGAAGAGGAAAACTTCGTGAGGCTCGACCGCTTCACTATCCGCAATCTGGAGCTCACCGAACCGATGGCTCCCGGAGGCAAATGTCTCTTCGACGTTATCAACCGCACCGTGACCCCAATGGGAGCACGCCTACTCCATCGCTGGCTACTCTTCCCAGTGAAAGACATCCCCACCATCACCGAGCGACAAGACGTGGTGGACCACTTCTTTCGCGAGGCCGACATGGTGGATTCACTCTCGGATGTCATGACACGCATGGGCGACATTGAGCGTCTGCTATCCAAAGCCGCTTCGCAGCGCATCTCTCCTCGCGAGTTGCTCCAGCTACGCAATTCAATAGCCCTCTGCAACCAAGTGAAGGTAATGACCGCCGACACCGACTGTCAACCCCTCACGGCGATGTCGCGCCTTATCAATCCATGCAACGAACTTTACAGCCGCATCGTGCGCGAGATTGCCGAGGATGCCCCCGCGGCTCTGGGGAAGGGTCCGGTATTTAAGCCTGGAGTGTCGGCAACGCTCGACGAGCTTCGCGAGATAGCCTTCAACGGCCACGACTATCTGGAGCAGATACGTCGCCGCGAGGTGGAGGCCACAGGTATCCCAAGCCTCAAGATTGCTTTCAACAACATCTTTGGCTACTATATCGAGGTGACCAACACCCATCGCGACAAGGTGCCTCAGTCGTGGGTGCGTAAGCAGACGCTTGTCAATGCCGAGCGTTATATCACTCCCGAGCTAAAGGATTATGAAGAAAAGATCCTTCGCGCCGAGGAGGAGATAGACCGCATAGAAAGCCAACTCTACCGCGAGCTGGTGAGCGCCATTGGAGCATTTATCCCCACGCTGCAAGTCAACGCCCATCAGATAGCCAATCTCGACGTGTTGCTCTCGTTTATGCACGTGGCTCGTGCCTATAAGTACGTGAGGCCAGTTGTAGATCAAGGGCTCGCGATTAATATCGTGGAGGGACGCCATCCAGTGATAGAGCGCCAACTCCCCACCGGCGAAGAATATATCTCCAACACCGTCAACCTCTCCAACGACGACACTCAGATAATGATGATCACCGGACCTAATATGAGCGGTAAATCGGCCCTGCTGCGCCAAACAGCGCTAATAGTACTGATGGCTCAGATGGGGTGCTTCGTGCCGGCAGAAAGCGCGCAAATAGGTCTCGTGGATAAAATCTTCACCCGCGTAGGTGCCAGCGACAACATCTCGCTCGGCGAATCCACCTTTATGGTGGAGATGAACGAGGCAGCCTCGATTCTTAACAACATGAGCGAGCGCTCGCTCATCCTCTTCGACGAGCTGGGGCGTGGCACCTCCACTTACGATGGCATCTCAATAGCATGGGCCATCGTGGAGTATCTCCATCAGCATCCCAGGATACATCCCAAGACACTCTTCGCCACACATTATCATGAGCTCAACGAGATGGAGCGACTTTTCAAGCGGGTGGTGAATTATAATGTATCCGTAAAAGATATCCAAGGGAGAATCGTATTCCTACGCAAGTTGGCTCGAGGAGGTAGTGAACATAGTTTTGGTATCCATGTGGCGCGTCTGGCAGGAATGCCAGCAGCGATAGTAGAACGAGCTCAAGAAGTTTTGAAACAGCTTGAGGACGCTCGACGCAAAGAAGGCACTATCACCGAAGGAATTCAGGCAGTGGGTCAGCAGGGGGAAGGCAATACAGGCATCCAGATGTCGTTTTTCCAGCTCGATGACCCCGTCCTCTCACAGATACGACAAGAGATCCTCGACCTCGACATCAACAATCTCACTCCCATGGCAGCTCTCAACAAGCTCCACGACATCCGCAAAATCCTCACCGGCCGCGACTAATCCCCCTCCACACCTTTCCCCAGCCGCCACTAACTTTATAGCCAGGCGACATCGTAGGTTGGGCAGCTCGCCCGACCGCCCAGGCGAAGGTAACTTTATCACCAGGCGACATCGTAGGTTGGGCAGCCTGCCCGACCGCCCAGGCGACGCTAACTT
>JAJBVL010000034.1 GCA_020859845.1 Bacteroidales bacterium | reverse complement strand
TTGTGCAACAATTCGTTAGCTAAAATTTTAGCCCTAAAGTGTCAAAGACCCGTGGGGGGCGAAGTGAAAAAAAGTTGGGGCGCTACTTTTTTTGAATTTTTGAGGCCGAAAAATTTTGCTGAAAGAAAATTTACTCTTACTTTTGCATTAATGTTTTGTAAAAGCGCGTCAGACGTCAGATCAATACCACGAATTACGTAGCCTACAAAGCGTAAAACCATCTAAAAATTCATAACTAAACCAACCAACCCATAAACCAAAACCAGACAAAACTACTCTCTCTCATCAACCCCCCCCCGTCGCGCCCGCAGGCCCAGGGCCTTGCTCTGGCGACAACACTCCAACTAAGCAACATCAATCAAATCAATCAAAACAAATATTAACCTTAACAACACAAAAAATTTAGTAATTAAAAATTATGGAAGCTCAAAAGCCCAATGCCAAGCCTCAGGCTAAAAAAGAAGGTAGCAATGTAGGCGGTATCAAGAACGCATTCTTGGTGATCATCGCTTGTTTCATTGTAGCTGTGTGTCTCTTCATCTTCTGGTTCGGTCACGAATCTCACTTCGAGGAAGGTCATCCCGTTGACCTCTGGGGCACTATCTACAAGGGTGGCGTTATCGTGCCTGTTCTCCAGACTCTGTTCCTTACCGTAATCGTTCTTTCTGTTGAGCGTTGGATCGCTCTTTCGAGCGCCAAAGGCAAAGGCAACATCACCAAGTTTGTTGCCGGTGTTAAGGCTTGCCTCGCCAAGAACGACATCGCAGGTGCTCAGGCTCTCTGCAAGAACCAGAAGGGTTCGGTAGCCGCTGTAGTTGCTGCTGCTCTCGTACGCTACGAGGAAATGGACAAGAACACCGTTCTCTCTAAGGAGCAGAAGATCGCTATTCTCCAGAAGGAAGTAGAAGAGGCCACCGCTCTCGAGATGCCCGCCCTCCAGCAGAACCTCCCCATCGTTGCTACCATGACCACTCTTGGTACTCTCGTTGGTCTTCTCGGTACTGTAATCGGTATGATCAAGTCGTTCCAGGCTCTTGCTCAATCAGGTGCTCCTGACTCAACCGAACTTTCAACTGGTATCTCGGAGGCTCTTATCAACACCGCCTTCGGTATCGCCACCGGTGCATTCGCAGTTATCTCCTATAACTTCTACACCAACAAGATCGACAACCTTACTTACGCTATCGACGAGATCGGTTTCTCAATCGTGCAAACTTTTGCCGCTACTCACTAATCCCTATTACTACCTAACACAATAATTATATTAGTTAACCAGAAGTAATATGGGAAAAGTAAAAATTAAAAGAAAGAGTACCCTCATCGACATGACCGCGATGAGCGACGTGACTGTTCTTTTGCTTACTTTCTTCATGTTGACCTCTACCTTCCTCCAGAAGGAACCCGTCACGGTGATCACTCCATCGTCTGTGTCGGAGATTAAGGTGCCGACTGCCAACTTGGCTTCAATCCTTATCAGCCCCGAAGGAAAGGTATTTATCTCAATCACCGGCGAGGCCGACCCCAACGTGGCCGACGGTGAGTGGGGTTCGGAGCCCATCCGCGCTGAAATCATCCGCAAGGCTGTCAGCGAGTACAACCGCCTCCACCCCAGCAAGAAAGTGACTTTGACCGACCAGGATGTAGCCACCTTCGCCAAGCTCAACTCGTTTGGCGTCCCCATGCAGGCTCTCCCTACGTTCTTAAGACTGTCACAGACCGAACAGGACAAGGTTATCAGCGATATGAGCCGCAACGACGTTGGTATTCCTATCGACGATAACAAGGACCTGGAGACCCCCAATGAGTTTCAGATATGGATGCGCGCCATCTATAGCTCAGGCAACGACAACCTTCAGAGCATGATGAAGAAGGGCGAAGGCATCGCAGTGAAGGCCGACAAGGGCACCCCCTACTCGACTGTTCACCACGTGCTCGACAACCTTCAGACCCTGAAGATGAACCGCTTCAGCTTGATGACCGCACTTAAGACCGAACAAGACTAATCATCCGCGAATATGGCACAGATAGAACAATCCGACAAGGGCAAAAAGAAAAAAGGCGCCCAGAAAAAGATGTCGATCCACGTGGACTTCACTCCTATGGTGGATATGAACATGCTTCTGATTACGTTCTTCATGCTTTGTACTACGATGATCAAGTCGCAGACTCTGCAAATCACCCTCCCTACCAACGAGAAGGTGGAGCAGACTGAAATGAACAAGGCTAAGGAATCTGAAGCTATTACCCTCATCGTCACTACCGAACGTGATGCCCAAGGCAACATCAAGCATGACGAAGATGGACGTGCAAAGAACGTTGTGTACTACTACGAAGGTCAGCCCAACATCGCCGACGAAGACAACGACGGCAAGATTGACAACAGCAATCTCAAGCGCGAGGTGTTCCTCGGCAACGACGGCTCGATGCAGCGTGGTATCCGCAAAATCCTCCATGACCGCAACAAGCAGGTGCTTGAGAAAATCGACAAGCTCAAAGTGCAGTGGCGCAACAAGGAATTCTCTGCCAACAAAGATATAAACGACAGTATATATCAGGCTAAGGCTAAGGAAATCCGCAACGACTCCACTCTCACCCGCCCCGTGGTCATCATCAAGGCTGCTCCCGAGGCTTCTTGGGAAAGCTTGATCAGCGCACTCGACGAGATGCAGATTAATCAGATCTCACGCTACCAGATTGACAACATCAACCTCGTAGACTCTGTGATGATTCTCGATTATATTGGCAAGAATGGCAAAATGTAATCTCTTGATGAATTATTAAATTTAAAAGCAAGACCAGAAAAATCATGGCAAAAGACGTTGATCTTTCATCAAAAGAATGGCGCGACCTAATCTTTGAAGGTAAAAACAAAGAGTTTGGTGCTTATGAGCTGCGTCGCAAGAGCGACAGCCGCCACAACCGCGCAATGATTGTTATTGTAATTGTCATCGCCCTTCTCTTCGTTCTCGCATTCCTTGTCAACACCGTGATCAAGAGTGTTGAAGCTCGTCCCGAAGACGCCATCGAGCAGGCTATGGCCGAGATGGTAATGGAGGACGTTGACCAGGAAGAGGAGCCCGAGGAAGAGCCCCAGCGCATCGAGGAACAGAAGCCCGAAGTAATCAAGGAAGAACTCCTTAACACCGCCAAGATGACCGAAATCGCCGTGGTACAAGACGACCAGGTAGAAGAGGACATCAAGAGCCAGGATGAGCTCAAGGAAGATGAGCGCGCCATCGGTGCCGTTAACGAGGACCGTGGTGTCGACGACATCATCAACGCCCAGGAGCACAAAGAGGCTGTGGTGGTTGAAGAAGTTCACGAAGTAGTCGATGACAACAAGGTGTTTGACGCTGTAGAGCAGGAGCCCCAGTTCCCCGGTGGTCAGGCCGCTCTTCTCAAGTGGATCGGTGAGCATATCAACTATCCTACCGTAGCTGCTGAAAACAACATCCAAGGTACCGTACTCGTTCGCTTCGTTGTGACGAAGGATGGTAGCGTAGGTGAAGTGCAGGTGCTGAGGTCTAAGGACCCCGACCTTGACAAGGAGGCAGTTCGCGTGGTGAAGAAGCTCCCCAACTTCACTCCTGGTAAGATGAACGGACACCCAGTGAACGTATGGTTCACCATTCCTATCAAGTTCAAACTCCAAGGTGTATAATACATAGCAGGCAAGCTATCTCTTAATATAAATCAGAGGCGCTACCCCACGAAAGGTAGCGTCTCTGATTCTTTTTATGTAACTTTGCACCATGATTTCAATACAGAATCTCCACGTAGAGTTTAGCGCCAAGAGCCTTTTCGACTCCGTAAGCTATGTCATCAACCGCCGCGACCGTATAGCCCTCGTGGGCAAGAACGGCGCTGGCAAGTCGACCATGCTTAAGATTATCGCTGGCCTGCAACGCCCCACCTCGGGCACCGTCGCCGTCCCCCAGGGCATCACCATCGGCTACCTCCCTCAGCAGATGAAGCTCGCCGACTCCACTACGCTCAAGGAGGAGGTGCGCAAGGCCTTCTCCCATCTCGACGAAATGCACCAGCGCCTTGATAGCCTCAACGCCGCCCTTGCCGAGCGCACCGACTATGAGAGCCCCGAATACCAAGACCTCATAGAGCGAATGACCACCCTCACCGAGCGCATAGCCATGGAGGAGAGCGAGAATGCCGAGGCCGAGATGGAGCGAACCCTCTTGGGCCTGGGCTTCGTGAGAAGCGACTTCGACCGCCCCACGAGCGAGTTTAGCGGCGGCTGGCGTATGCGCGTAGAGCTGGCCAAGCTGCTCCTGACTCGCCCCGACGTGCTGCTCCTCGACGAGCCCACCAACCATCTCGACATCGAGTCGATACAGTGGCTGGAGAGTTTCCTCATCAACAAGGCCGGTGCCGTGGTGCTCGTGAGCCACGACCGCGCCTTTATCGACAACGTCACCACCCGCACCATCGAGATATCGCTGGGCAAAATCTACGACTACAACGTCAACTATAGCCGCTACGTGGAGCTCCGCAAGGAGCGCGTGGAGCAGCAGTTGCGAGCCTACGAGAACCAGCAGAAGCAGATTGCCGACATCAAGGACTTCATTGAGCGCTTTCGCTATAAGCCTACGAAGGCTGTGCAGGTGCAGAGCCGCATCAAGATGCTCGAGAAGATGGAGATCCTCGAGGTTGACGAGGTCGACACGTCGCATCTCAACCTTAAGTTCCCCCCGGCTCCTCGCTCGGGCGACTATCCCATCATAGCCGAGAATGTAGGGAAGGCCTACGGCGACCATCAGGTGTTTGACCACGCCACGTTTACCATCAAGCGCGGCGAGAAGGTGGCGTTCGTTGGCAAGAACGGCGAAGGCAAGTCGACCCTCGTCAAGTGTATCATGGGTGAGATTCCATTCACTGGCTCTCTCAAGCTCGGCCATAACGTCAAGATAGGCTACTTTGCTCAGAATCAGGCCCAGCTCCTCGACGAATCGCTCACCGTGTTTGACACCATCGACCATGTGGCCGTGGGCGACATCCGCACCAAGATACGCGACATCCTGGGCGCCTTCATGTTTGGCGGCGAGGCCTCCGACAAGAAGGTGGCCGTGCTTTCAGGCGGTGAGAAGACGCGCTTGGCCATGATACGCCTGCTCCTGGAGCCCGTCAACCTCCTCATCCTCGACGAGCCCACCAACCATCTCGACATGCGCACCAAGGATATTCTCAAGCAGGCCATCAAGGACTTTAATGGCACGGTGATCGTCGTGAGCCACGACCGAGAGTTTCTCGACGGCCTTGTGGAGAAGGTCTATGAGTTTGGCGAGGGGAAGGTGCGCGAGTGTCTTGGCGGCATCTACGAGTTTCTCGAGAAGAAAAAGCTCGCCTCGCTCGACCTCTTGGGCCTTTCTCCCTCCTCCTCTAAGCCATCGCCATCCAAGCCCTCCACGCCGGCTGCTCAGTCTACTACAACAAAAGGCCCTGCAGCCGAGGAGCCTCAACCCTCCCGCAAGGCTTCCTATGCCGAGCAGAAAGAGCAGGAGCGCCTCCTCAAGCGCGCCCGCAAGCGTGTGGCCGATGCCGAGGCCGAAATATCCACTATCGAAAGCGAGGTGGCAGCCGTCGAAGCCGAGATGGCCAAAGGCACCTACAACGACGAGATTGCCTCGCGCCATGCCGACCTTCAGAAGCGTCTCGAAAACGCTATGTCGGTGTGGGAACTGGCCTCCATGGAGCTCGAAGACCTCCAGAAATGACCCCCTCTTCACCCTATGCTACCCTTTGAGCTACAAATACATAACACAATAGAGCAACAGTTGCTATTGACCCCCAGCGATGCCCCAGTGATAGTGGCGCTGAGCGGTGGTGCCGACTCGGTGGCGCTCCTCTTAGTGCTAAAGGCCTTGGGCTATAGGCTCTTGGCCGCGCATTGCAACTTCCACCTCCGCGCCGATGAGAGCAATGCCGACGAGGCCTTTGTGCGTCGCTTATGCCAAGCCCAGGGGATAGAGCTGAGGGTGAAGGATGTCGATGTAGAAGAGTGGCGCCGTCGCTGCGGCGGCTCTGTGGAGATGGCGGCCCGCGAGGCTCGCTATCAGTGGTTTGACGCTCTGCGCCTCGAGCTTGGCGCCCAAGCTATCGCCGTGGCCCATCACGCCGACGACAATGCCGAGACCCTCCTCCTCAACCTCCTCCGTGGCACCGGCCTCTCAGGTCTCCGGGGAATGCTGCCTCGCAATGGCCACGTGGTGCGCCCGCTGCTCGATTGTCGCCGCGCCGACATTGAGCAGTATCTTGCCCTCAAGGGCCAATCCTACGTCACCGACAGCACCAACCTCAAGCCCCTCTACACCCGCAATCGCCTGCGCCTCGACCTTCTCCCTTATCTTCGCCTGTATTGGCCAGAGGCCGATAAGGCTCTCGCCCTCACCATCCACCATCTGCGCCAAGCCGATGCCTTCGTGCAGGATGCCGTGGCCGAGAAGAGCCAGCGCTACCTCACCCCCGAGGGCCACATCCTTGTCAAGGAGCTGAAAGCCCGTGAGCCCCACGCCTCGTTTCTCCTCTATCAGATGCTCAGTTCTCGCGGATTCTCCGCCACTCAGGTAGCCGACATGCTCAATAGCGCCGCGGCTTCGGGCCTCATATTCAAGGCCGATGGACGGGAGTGGGTGTTGGATAGGGGAGTGCTATGCCAAGCGGAGCCCCAGCCAGCAGCCGCCGACCCAGCCTTTTTCCCTTTCACCATTGAGATTATTGAGCGCTCGGACTTCACCCCTCAGCGCGGCGATGATGCCCGGGTGACCTACTACGATGGGAGCGTTCTCGACGGCGAGCCGCTCCGTGCTCGCTCTTGGCAGCAGGGCGACCGCATGCAGCCCTTTGGCATGCGGGGTACTAAAAAGGTTAGCGACTTGTTTACGAATGCTAAACTTGGCCTTCATCTTAAACCTTCGGTGCCTCTTCTTGTCAAAGGTGAGAAGATACTTTGGGTGGCCGGACTGCGCCGGTCGGCCCTGTATCCCGTGACCCCTCAGAGTCAAAAGATTGTTAAAATTACTTTCATTTCCCCTTATTGACCGAAAAGAATGTACCTTTGTGATGTGATAAAAAGTAAACGTTTTCTTCCCTTTCTCATAACCATTGCCGTTCTTCTACTTCTGGGAGGATTTGGAGCAAGAGCACAGTCTTTGTCGTTTCCCGACGAAGAGCTCCACTATAAGGTGACGTTCAAGTGGGGCCTCATTCAGAAGCAAGCCGGCACTGCCACCCTCAAGCTCCGCTCGCAAGGTTCCGACTTCAAGGCCACTCTCTACGCTCGCTCCGACCCTTGGGCCGACCGTATATATCAGCTGCGCGACACGCTGACCTCCCTCATGAGCGGCAGCGACATGCTCCCCATCCGCTATGAGCGCATAGCCCACGAGGAGGGCAAGTATTCGAGAGACATCATCAACTTTCGCCGCGCCGGCAACGCCTTCAACGCCACCTGCACTCGCTATCGCCAGCGCGACGCCGACAAGCCCATGACCGTGCGCGACACCTCGCTCTACGCCGAGGGCGTGGTGGTCGACATGCTCAGCGTGTTCTACTACCTGCGCACCATCGACTACACCTCCTTCCGCCCCAAGGAGTACAAGAATATCACCATCTTCTCGGGCAAGCGCAAGGAGAATCTGCGCATCAAGTTTGAAGACATCCAAGATATAAAGGTAGAGGATAAGCGCTACAACACGTATCATCTATCCTTCGTATTCACCACCGAGGGTGGCAAGGAATCGTCCGACCCCATCAACGTCTGGATCACCACCGCACCCCCTCATATCCCCGTAAAGCTCGAAGGGAGCCTCAAGGTGGGCAAGATTCGCTGCCTTTACACTGGCCAATAACAAAAAAATCACCATCTACACAGATATATGGACACTTTACCCCGTGAAGACCAATCCCTTGTGGAACGCCTACGCGACCCCTCGCAGTGTCGCGCGGCCTTCAATGAGGTAAAAAAGCTCTATAGCCAGCCGCTCTACTGGCAGATACGCCGCATGGTCAACGACCACGAGGACGCTAACGACCTGCTCCAAAACACCTTTCTCAAGGCTTGGAGCTCCATCGACCTCTTTCGCGGCGATGCCAAGCTCTCCACGTGGCTTTACAAGATAGCCATCAACGAGAGCCTCACCCATCTCGAGCGCGAGCGCAAGCGCCTCAACGTGTCGCTCGACGACGAAGCCTCCCATCTCATCCACGCCATCGAGGCCGACACCAACATCGATGGCGACGAGCTGTGCCTCAAGCTCCGCAAAGCCATCGCCCAGCTCCCCGAGAAGCAGCGTCTGGTGTTCAACATGAAGTACTACGACGACATGAAGTATGAGCAAATGTCGGAGATCCTCGGCACGTCGGTAGGTGCCCTCAAGGCCTCTTACCACATTGCTGTCAAAAAAATAGAGCAATATTTCCTCGACAATGATTAAACCATAGACCGCTTAGCGTGTCTTAATTAACGATACCACACTACTACTTTTTCCTACTACTATATATATGAAACCAAATGATATACTTGACAAGATAGACCATCAGAGCGGCATGACCGTCCCCGAAGGCTACTTTGAAGACTTCGCCCAGCGTATGGCGGCCAGTCTTCCCAAGCAGCCATGGGAGGATGAAGCAGCCTCCGCGGGTCAAGGCGCTAAGATAGCTCCGCGCTCGTTCTGGCAGAAAGTGCGTCCCTATGTCTATATGGCCGCCATGTTTGCTGGCATTTGGTGTATGATGAAGATGTTTGACCTCATGAGGCCTTCCCAAAACGTCAATATCGGCGACAACGCCGTCTTGGCTGCAGCTCTGGGCAACGACGCCTTTATGACCGACTATTATGTCAACGACGTTGACGACTATGAGCTACTCGACAATCTCTACAGCGAAGGCTTCCAGCCGGCCTCTCTCGTCTTCAACTAATCCCCCTCTCACGCCAGAAACTTATTAGCATATGATGAAACCTACCTTCCTACTCCTTTCGGCTTTTCTCTTCATCTGCTCGTCGCTCTTTGCCCAAGGCAAGGGCGAGCCTTCAGTCCAGCAGCGTGAGCAATGGATGAAGGAGATGCGCACCGCCAAAGCCGAGTATATAGCCCGTGAACTAAAGCTCACCGACGACCAGAAAGCCAAGTTTGTACCCCTCTACGAGTCGATGGACGAGGAGGTCAACCGCCTCGGCGACGAGACGCGTTCGCTCGAAAAGACCATCCGCGACAAGGGCGACAAGGCCACCGACCTCGAGTATGAGAAAGCCTCCGAGGCTCTCTTCGAACTCAAAGACCGCGAGGCCTCCGTAGAACTGAAGTATATGAACGAGTTTAAGAAAGTGCTCTCCCCACGCCAAATGTTTGAAATCAAAGGCGCTGAGCGTAGTTTCACCCGCGAGGTGATGCGCCAACACCGCCACAAGAATAAATAATCCACTCCCCACTTCCCAGCTATGAAAGCGCTACGCCTCTCTGCGGCTTCGCTCTATGCATTGATGCTGATGGTGGGGATTGTTGTTTCCTTACCTTTAGTTATTAGTGCCACCACCATGAAGCATGCATCTACTCCCCCCGACTTCGCTTACCCTAAGCAGGTAAGCACCAATGCCCTTCGCGACCTCCAGAAGGCACTCCGCGACGGCAACGACCCCCTGGCAGTCCGTTCGCTGATGGATTATGCCCTCGCCCAAGCCTCTATCGACCCCGACAGCCTCCCCGAGGCCCTGTCGCGCATAGAGCAGGTCAAGAGTGCCTCCACTGCTCCTGTCCAGCGCTCGCTCCTTTCCCTTCTCCAAGCCAAGATTTATCTTGATCTTTATCTCAACAATCGTTGGAACTTCGATGAGCGCCAATTGCCCCTCGAGCCTCTTCCCGCCGACTACACCGAGTGGAGCGGAGCCCAGATGAAGGAGGTCATCACCCGCCTCTGCTCCGAGACCCTGGCCGATACCAAGGCCCTCAAGGCCACGTCTATCGCTGCCTATGCTTCGGTGATTGCCCTTGATGCAGCCGACAGAGTGTATTATCCTACGCTCTTCGACTTCGTGGCCACCAACGTTGGCTCAGTCCTTGAGAGCCTCTGCAACGAGTCGGTAGGCTTTATCCCTCTCGACCGCCTTCAGGCCGATAGGATAGGTCAGCCTTTCGTGTCTATGATAGCACCTCTTGCCGACCAAATAATGGCTCTCTATGATGAGCGTGTCGACTTCCATGCTCTCGACGCTCCTCTTGAGACCGCACCCTATCTCCAGGCCTCGCTCGACCGTCTGGAGTGGGTGGCAGCCAATCTTGCCACTGTCCCCGACGAGCTGCGCGACTCTACCGTGTGGGCCGCTTACCAGCAACTCTACTCCTCGCGCAGCGACAGCGAGTATAGCGCCAACGTGCTCATCGCCATGGGTCAGTTGCCCCTCGACCTCGATAGCGACGACTCCGCCGTCGAGGAGCGCATCGCGTGGCTCTACGCCAAGGCCACCACCGACGCCAAGCGCTTCGCCGCCTTTAATCGTCAGCCCTGTTTGCTCAATCTTGTTGCGCGGTTTTCTCAGAAGCAAGTGGCAGTGCGTTCCCCTCAGCTCTTCGCTCCCGGCGAGCCGCGCAAAGCCTCTGTGAGACTCACCAACGTCGACCGCGCCACCCTGACGCTCTACCGCTTGGCGCCCACCGACCTGTCGATCTTGCAGAGCGACTTCACTCTTAAGCCCGACGCGTCGCTCCCTGTCGTGGCCACCTATACCGTGGAGAGCAGTCGCGCCGTCCCCTTCTCCGAGAGTCAAGATGTGGAGGTGACTATCCCCGAGTTTGGCTCCTATATCCTCGTGCCCTCTTTCGAGGGTCAAACGGTTGAAAAGCGCGGTAAGAGCTTCCCCGTCATCTCCTGCTCCTCGCTGGCCCTCGGTTTCGTCTCCTTCGCCACTATGAGCGAGGCTGTGGTGGTGGAGCCGATCTCTGGCGCTCCTCGGGCCGCTGTCGACATCTACCACTATGATCGCAATAATTCACGCTGGATCTCCGAGCGCCTTGGCAAGACTGGCTCTGCGGGCTTTATGCAGTTGCCCAAGGGGGTAGGGGGGCACTTCCGCCCCGTCCAGGGAGCTGATATCGCGGCCTTGACAGATTATCATTATTCCTCCTCGCGAGGCTACTCCGACGATGCCTCGCTCCATCTCCAGGGCTTCACTTCCCTCGGCATCTATCATCCCGGCGACAGCGTGGAGTGGGCCGCCGTCCTCTACGAGTCGACCCTCAAGAGCCATAAGGCTGTCGGCGCAGGAGTGAAAGCCACAGCTTTGCTGCGCGATGCCAACGATGAAGAGATTGACACCCTTGAGGTGATGACCGACCAATGGGGCCGCGTAGTTGGCACGTTTGACATCCCCTCCGACCGCCTGACGGGCCGTTATAGTGTAGCCATCAAAACAGAAAAAGAGAATGTGGGGAGCTTCTCCTTCATGGTGAGCGACTATAAGATGCCCACCTTCTACGTCAAGGTCGACAGCGTGGAGCGTGATGTCCCCTCGCGTGGCTCCGTGACGCTTAAGGGCCTTGTCTCCACCTATGCCGACTTTCCGTTGCCCGACTCGCGCGTCCTCCTCGTTCTCAAGGTGAGCGGCCCCTGGCGCTGGTTTTTCACGCCCGAGACCTTGGTTTGTATCGACACTGTCACCACCGACGCCCACGGCCGATTCACGTTTGAACTCGATGCCTCGATGCTCGCCTCGTCGCCTTACCCCGATGGCTTCTATGAAGCTGATATCACTGCCACATCCC
This sequence comes from Bacteroidales bacterium, assembly GCA_020859845.1. Taxonomy (GTDB): domain Bacteria; phylum Bacteroidota; class Bacteroidia; order Bacteroidales; family Muribaculaceae; genus Paramuribaculum. Next base: position 15,097 of record JAJBVL010000034.1, on the reverse strand, counting down.
CCACAGCCGAGAGCCAGACCACTCATCGCTTCTTCACCCTCGGCCGTCCTTACACCATCCAGGCTCGTTTCACCAGCAATGACATCAATGCCGCCGAGCCTTTCGCCTTCCCGCTGACGGTCACTGATGCCAACGACGCCGATGTTGATTGCCAGGTGGAGTATAAGTGGATAGACGCTCAGGGCGCGGTGGTGGCTCAGGGCCAAGCATCGTCGCTCGATCCTAAGGCGTCGCTCGAGGATATCCCCTCAGGCATCTACTCTCTGCGCCTCTCGTTGGCCGATGGCAAAGCCGAGCCCGTCACTATCAACGATCTGGCCCTCTATCGCCTCACCGACTCCTTGCCTCCGCGCCCTGCGCCCTATTGGCTCCCCTCGTCGCGCGTCAGCACCACCGATGGCCGTGGCTCGCTTGTCATCGGCACCACTGCTCCCGAGGTCAACATCCTCTGCTCGTGGTGGACCACCGACTCGCTGCTGAGTCAGCATTGGATTGCCCTCACCCCGGGCATCCACACCCTGCCTATCGAGGCTCCGAAGGTGCATGGCGCTGTCCCGGATGAACTCACCCTGACGCTGCAGTGCACCAACCAGTGGCGCAACCTCACCGACGACATCACCGTCGTCAACCGCCGGTCGCAGCGCGCCATCAAGATTGTGGCCAGCTCCATGCGCTCGCGCGTCAATCCCGGCGACGAGGAGACGTGGACCTTCCAGATCACCGCTGCCGACGGCTCACCAGCCTCTGCAGCCGTCATCCTCGACCTCTACAACCAGGCCCTCAACGCCTTGCAGTCCAACGACTATGGCTTCTCTATCTATTCACCAAGGCATCCCCGCCTCGACACCTCCACTCCCAATCTTGGCCAGAGTTGCTGGAGCCGTGTGAGCAAGGATGAGAAGTGGCTCCTCTGTCCTTCGCTCTCCGTTCCCGCTTTTGAGTTGTATGGTCAGGAGTTTGTCCCCTATATGCTTCGTGATGTGCTCTACAATGTTATGCCGACCTCGGCCGGGGCACGTCGATTTAAAGGCATGGCAAGCAATATGGTGATGGCCGAGGAGTGTGCCGCAGTCGAGGTCGATGCCGACTTGGGCGCCGCTTCGATGGCTGAGGAGCCTGAGGAAAGCGAGAACTCCGTTGAGGCCAACGAGCAGTTTGACTATCGCGACTCCAACGTGCCTCTGGCAGCCTTCCTCCCGTCGCTCACCACCGACTCCGACGGTCGTCTCACGGTGACGCTCCGTATCCCCAACGCCAACACCACCTGGCAGCTCAATATGCTCGCCTATACCCCCGACCTTGAGGTGGCCACGATGCTTAGCGACATCATAGCTCGCAAGCCAGTGATGGTCACCCCCAATCTCCCGCGCTTCATGCGCTATGGCGACCGTCTTGACATCAAAGCCTCCGTGGCCAACGCCACCGATTCCCTACTGGCCGTGACCACCACCGTCGAAATCTTCGACCCCCTTTCGGGCCGCGTGATTGATAGCAAGGCGACAGTCTCGGAGATTGAGGGCGGTGCTGTGGATGTAGTGTCCTATACCCTCGATGCGCCCACCATCGGTGCGGCCATTGGCTATCGTGTGCGCTCAGTGGCCGCCAATGGTTTCAGCGACGGCGAGCAGGCCATTATCCCGCTCCAGCCGGCCACTACGCCCGTCATCGAGTCGACCCCATTCTGTCTTGGTCGCACCGTCGAGGAGCTATCCATCCAGCTCCCCGAGATGCCTTATGACGGTCGCGTCACGCTGCAAGCCTGCGAGAATCCCATGTGGTACGTCATCACGGCTCTCCCCGCCATCTCCACCTTCGAGTATGCCACTGCCACCGATTTGGGTATGACCCTCAGCGCCATCGGCATCTGCAAGGGCATCCTCGCGCAGCATCCCCAGGTGGGCGATGCTATCCGCGAATGGGCCTCGTCGGCCAAGACCGACAGTGTGCTCGTGTCGATGCTTGAGCGCAACCAAGACCTCAAGCTCCTGCTGCTTCAGGCCACCCCGTGGATGCAAGACGCCAAGGACGACACCCAGCGCATGCAGCAACTCACGCTCCTGCTCGACCCCAAGGAGATCAGCCGGCGCTACGACCGCGCCCTCTCCCTCCTCCAGAAGCTTCAGCAGGAGGATGGCGGCTTGGCGTGGATGGCGCAGTATCATGAGAGTTCGCTTTGGCCCACCAACTTCTTCCTCTGCGCTCTTGGCATCGTGCGCGAGCTTGGCTACTACGACCAGTTGTCCTCGCCTGAACTTGATGCCCTCATCGACAAGGCCATCACCTATTCGTGCCGCGAGACCGAGAAGGTCTACAAGCGCTACCCCGATGCTCTCTACACCATGCTGGCCTCCGTGGTGCGTCTGTGGCCCAATCACGCATATTCCACCACCACGCGCTCCATCGTGGCCGCTACCCTTCAGCAGGTCATCAAGGATTGGCGGTCGATGGACCTGTATGAGCAGAGTATGATGGTGCCGCTGCTCAAGGATGCTGGTTTTGAGGCCGCTGCCGGCCAGATTCTGGAGTCGATACAGGAGTTTGCCGTCTCCACGCCCGAAAAGGGCATGTGGTGGCCTTCTGTCGAGGGTCAGAGCATGGTCAGCCAGCTTGGCCTGTCGGCCAACATGCTGATGGCCTACAAGGCCATGCTCCCCGCGCGTCCCGCGCTGGAGGCCGACATCGACGACGTGCGCCAGTGGGTAGTGATGCAGAAGCAGACCCAAGATTGGGGCGACTTTGGCGTCAACTACCGCCTGATAGGTGGCATGGTGTCCACTGGTTCCGACTGGCTCACCGCCGACAAGGGTCTTGAAGTGAAGCTCAATGGCCATAAGTTGTCGTTGCCACGCGCTTCTCATCTTGTGGGAGAGTTCACCATGAGCCTCGATGCCAAGCAGGCGAGCGGTGCGCGGCTTCAGGTGAAGCGTTCGGGCAATCAACCCGCGTGGGGCGCCGTGATGTGTCAGTATGTCGACGATATTGCCCATGTGCAAGCCGACTCCATCCCTCAGCTGTCTATCCGCAAGCGCCTGCTCGTGGAGCGAGGAGGGGAGTGGGTGGTTATCACCGACTCGTTGCCCTTGCAGCTTGGCGAGCGCGTCAAGACCGAACTCACCATCCATTGCGATCAGACCATGGACTATGTAGTTATCGCCGACCAACGCGCCTCGGCCCTTGAGCCTGTGGAGCAGTTGCCCGAGCCTGTCTACTCGCAGGGCATCTGTTTCTATCGCGAGAACAAGGACATGGCCACCCAGATGTTTGTGTCGCGCCTGCCCGTGGGCACGTATATCATCACCTATGATAGTTGGGCCAACAATGCAGGCCGTGTAGCGTCGGGCATCGCCTCCATCCAGAGCCAGTATGCTCCCGCCATGACCGCTCACTCCTCCGGCACCCTCCTCACCATCCTCCCCTAGGAGGGGCTATGTAGTGCGGCTGCCTCAGCCGCGGCCAGCCGGGTCCCCGCCTGGCCTTAAAAGGCTAAAAGCTAAAAAGCTTAAGAACCCCGCCTGGCCTTAAAAGGCCCTCCCTTGCTCCTTACCCTTTTTAGCTTTTACCCTTTTAAGGCCCTCAGTAGGCCCTGGTGAGCCTCGCCTGCAGGGGGCCGCGAGGCCGCCGGCCCCTCCCAGCCCCTCCCAGGTCCCTCCAAGTGTTAAATAAATGTTAAAGTCGCCGAAAAATTTGGTGGCTCTCCCAAACGGTTGTACCTTTGCATCAGTTTTTCATGGTATTAGATTTAAGGTAAGAAGATTATTCGTCGAGATGACGAGTAATTTTTTTTTGCACCTATCCCAACCACGCCATATCATCAACTCATTATATCCCACCTTACATCATTATGACCCTACGATTCACAACCATCATCACCCTCCTGGGCCTCGCCCTTGGCGCCACCGCCCAGACAGTGCTCGAAGAGATTATCGCCACTCCCGAAAAGGCTGGCGGCGTCTACTACGCCTATCCCATCAGCGGCCCAGTGGCCGTCACCCCGGCCCCCGAGGGCTACACCCCCTTCTATATCAGCCACTACGGCCGCCACGGCTCGCGCTACCTCATCAGCGACAACGACTATCGCTGGGTGCTCGACAAGATGCAGCAAGCCTCCGACTCTGGCGCCCTCACCCCTCTGGGCCAGGACGTGCTCCAGCGCCTCGCCCTCGTGTGGCAGGAGGCTGAGGGCCGTGGTGGCGAGTTGTCGCCCCTCGGCGTGCGTCAGCACCATGCCATCGCCCAGCGCATGTATGAGGCCTATCCCGAGGTGTTTCAGGACCAGCCTGAGATTACCGCCGCTTCTACCGTCGTGATGCGTTGCGCCCACTCCATGTTCTCCTTCATCGAGTCGCTCAAGGAGCAAGACCCCTCGCTCGTCATCCCCCGCGAGTCGAGCCAGCGCAACATGTACTACCTCAACTACCACACACCCGAGAGCGCCAAGATGAACGCCAAGGACCAGCCCTGGTATCAGGAGTACAACAAGTTTAAGCAAGAGAACACCCACCCCGACCGCCTCATGTCGACCCTCTTTGCCGACAGCCTGTTTGTGCGCCGTTTCGTCAACCCCTCCGACCTCATGTGGGGCCTCTACTGGATAGCCATCGGTCAGCAGAATATCGAGACCCCCGTCACCTTCCTCGAACTGTTCACCCCCGACGAGCTCCACGGACTGTGGCAGACCTTCAACCTCGACTTCTACTTCACCGACGCTGGTTATCCTCTGGCCCAGGGCGAGCATCTGGCCAGTGCTAAAAATCTGTTGCGCAACATCGTGGAGACCGCTGACGAGTATGTAGGGCAGGGGCGTCATGGTGCCACGCTGCGCTTTGGCCACGACGGCAATATCACGCCCCTGGCAGCGCTGATGCGCCTTGATGGTTGCACAGCCTCAGTCACCAATCCTTATGAGGTGGGCGACCAGTGGCGCACCCATTTCTTCTCGCCCATGGCTGCCAACCTCCAGCTCGTCTTCTTCCGCAACGACGCCGGCGACGTGTTGGTGAAGATCCTGCTCAACGAGCAGGAGACGCATATCCCCGTGGCCACCCAGCAGTATCCCTTCTATCGTTGGGAGGATGCCCGCGCCTACTTCCAGCGCATCCTCGACACCCCCGCCGCCCACCTCTCCCAGGATTATTAATCACTGGGAGGGGCCGGCGGCCTCGCGGCCCTCTAAAGGCGCTGCCCCGCGGCTATGTAGTGCGGCTGCCTCAGCCGCCCATGTCCCGCGGCTGCCTCAGCCGCGCCCAGCCGGGGCCCCGCAGGCCTTAAAAGCCTTAAAAGCTAAAAAGTCTAAGAAGAGCCGGCCTCCGGCTCTCCTCTACATGGTCACTCTTCGCTTCCACTCGCGGCTGAGGCAGCCGCGATACATAGGCGGCTGAGGCAGCCGCACTACATAGCCCCCGCCCACTATTTATTCATTTCTTTAAGCCGCTTATTTTTATTTTTACTACTTTTGTAGGCTGAAACAATATCAATCGAGAGCCTACCCCGAAAAATGTCTATCAGATATTTCCGCACAATACTTATAGGGCTGTCGGCAACGCTGGCGGCCCTTTCTCTTAACGCCCAGATCAACACTGAGCAGGTGATACGTGTGGGCCGCAACGCCCTCTACTTCGAGGACTACGTCCTCTCCATCCAATACTTCAACCAAGCCATCGCCGCCAAACCCTACATGGCCAAGCCCTACTTCTATCGCGCCGTGGCCAAACTCAACCTCGACGACTACCTCGGTGCCGAAGAAGACGCCACCCTCGCCCTCGAGCGCAACCCCTTCATCACCGATGCCTACGAGCTTCGCGGCGTGGCCCGCCAAAACCTCGGCGACAACGAGCGCGCCATCGCCGACTACGACCAGGTGCTCCACGCTATGCCCCAGAGCCGCGGCGTGCTGTTCAACAAGGCTCTCGCTCTACAAGAACTCAAGCGCTACGACGAGGCCGACTCCACCTACACGACCCTCCTGCGCTATTATCCCAAGTACGACAACGGTTATATGGGTCGCGCTCGCCTGCGCCTCGAGACCACCGACACCATCGGTGCCCTCGCCGACATCGACCAGACCCTCCAACTCAATAAAAACTCCGTCAACGCCTATATCCTGCGTGCCGACATCGCCATCAATCGCTCACGCGACTACGAGCAGGCCCTCGCCGATATGGACGAGGCCATCAAGCTCGAGCCACGTTTTGCCGGCCTCTTCATCAACCGCGCATTCCTGCGCCACTCGCTCGACGACTACTACGGCGCGATGAGCGACTACGACTACGCCATCGAACTCGACCCCCTCAACGCCGTGGCCCTCTACAACCGCTCGCTGCTGCGAGCCGAGGTGCACGACTACGACCGAGCCATCGCCGACCTCAACCAGGTGCTGGCCATCAAGGGTATCGACTATCGTACGCTCTACAACCGCGCCATCGTCTATCGCGAGAAGGGCGCCCTCAAGGAGGCCCTCGCCGATGTCAACGAGGTGATCGAGGCCTATCCCTCGCTTGCCGCCGGCTACTTCCTCCGCTCCGACATTAAGCGCGCTATGGGCGACCTCACAGCCGAGGAAGATTACAACCACTCGCTGGCCCTTGCGCGCCAGACGCTGCAGCAGGTGCCGCAAGGCGAGATGCTTGGCGAGGCCCGCGACAACGCCTTGGGCGCCTCGTCGACCGTCGTGGAGGATGATGACAACCCCATCCTCACCGACCATGCCGAGAGTCAGGAGGTGGTGGCAGCGCGTTTCACGTCGCTCCTCACCATCAACAACGTTACCGACCTCGACCAGGAGTATGGCAACAAGAGCATCCGTGGTCGTGTGCAAGATCGCAATATGGTCATCGAGGTTGAGCCAATGTTTATGGTTTCCTATTATTATTCGCCCACCGAGCTGCGCCCGTCGACCGACTTCCTCAAGGAGATTGACGAACTCAACCGCACACGCGCCCTGCGCTTTGTGCTACAGCTCACCAACCGCGAACCCCAGCTCACCGACGACGACGAGATACGCCGCCACTTTGAGTCGATCGAATACTACAACTCTTATATCTCAACCCACGCGCCACGCGCCATCGACTATTTTGGTCGCGCCATGGACTTTGTGACGCTCCGCAACTATTCCAACGCCATTGCCGACTTTGACCGCGCCATTGCGCTGGCCCCCGACTTCACCCTCGCCTACTTCATGCGATCGCTCGCCAAGTATATGGCGCTGCAGAGCGAAAGGGCAGGGGTGGGACTCGACGACGAGGAGACCGCTCCGCGGGCAGTCATGGGCAATCCTGCCATGACCCCGATGACTGGTCAGCCCAAGGGCCCCGACCATCTGCTGGCCCGCAGTCAGATAGCCGATGTGGTGGACGACCTCGACAAGGTCATCGAACTGTCGCCCGACATGGCCATAGCGCATTATAATAAAGGTGTGCTGATGGTTGAGATAGGCGACCTCACATCGGCCCTCTCGGCGTTTAATCGTGCCATAGAACTCAAGCCTACGCTCGGCGAGGCCTACTACAATCGAGGGTATGTGTTCTTCAAGCTGGGCAATCGCGCCAATGGCACCGCCGACCTCAGCAAGGCCGGCGAGCTGGGCGTAGTTCCCAGCTACTCCCTCATCAAGCGCATGACCCGGTAGGCTATGTAGTGCGGCTGCCTCAGCCGCCCATGTACCGCGGCTGCCTCAGCCGCGCCCACCCGCATGGCCCCCAGGAGGGGCCGGCGGCCTCGCGGCCCTCATCAGGCGCGCTCCCGCCTGACCTTAAAAGCCTAAAAGCTAAAAAGGCTAAGAACCCCCGGCTGGCCTTAAAAGGCTAAAAGCTAAAAAGTCTAAGAACCCGGCTGTAGGTAATCGCTGAACCGCGTAATCGCTGAAGCCATAGTCCCAGGAGGGGCGGCCCCCACCCGCATGGCCCCCAGGGAGGGGCCGGCGGCCTCGCGGCCCCCCAGCATCGGAGGCCAACGTCAGGCGACATCGTAGGTTGGGCGGCTCGCCCGACCGCCCAGGCGACGGTAATTTATATATAATTTATTCGCCTAATAAATTGGCGATGCAAAATTACTAATTATTTTGCTACCAACCAACTATGAGAGAATGATAAATACTAAATTTATCATTCTCTTTCTCTTTGCAATTTTTCAAATATTTGGCAGTCAACATGTTAATAGTCAGCACAAAAATTTATTAGGCGAATAAATTTTTGTGGGACCCCTCATAACCCCCTCACTCAAACGCACAACCTTTATAACAACCTGACTGCTAGAGAGATGCACCCTCAGGCAGGACTATAAACTTGCGCGCTGCGCAGCGCCCCCAGCAGTGGTTTCTTATCCTTTTTAGCTTTTAGCCTTTTAAGGCCCGCTTGAGCCCCGCCTGTTGCGCGCGGCTGAGGCAGCCGCGATACATAGGCGGCTGAGGCAGCCGCACTACATAACCCCCCAAAGAATGAAACGAATACTCCTTGTTTTCGGCACACGCCCCGAGGCCATCAAGATGGCCCCACTCGTGAAACACCTCCAGTCGCGTCCCGACGAGTTTGAAACCCTGGTATGCGTCACCGGCCAGCATCGCCAGATGCTCGACCAAGTGCTGCAGATTTTCGACATCGTCCCCGACTACGACCTCAACATAATGCGCGAGGGCCAGGACCTCTACGACGTCACCGCCCGCGTGCTCACCGGCATGCGCGACGTGCTACGCGAGGCTCGCCCCGACGTGGTGCTCGTCCATGGCGACACCACCACCTCGACAGCCGCCGCTCTCGCCGCGTTCTACCAGCAGATCCCCGTGGGCCACGTCGAGGCCGGCCTCCGCACCCACAACATCTACTCCCCGTGGCCAGAGGAGATCAACCGCCAACTCACCGGCCGCATCGCCACCTACCACTTCGCCCCGACGCCCCTCTCGCGCCATAACCTCCTGCAAGAGAACGTCGCCGACGAGCAGATCACCGTCACCGGCAACACCGTCATCGACGCCCTCTACCTCGTCATCGACAAGATCAAGAGCGACCCTGCGCTCCAGGCCGCCCTCGACAAAACCCTTGCAGAGGCCGGCTACGACAACCGAGCTGCAAAGCAGCGTCGTCTCGTCCTCATCACTGGCCATCGCCGCGAGAACTTCGGCGACGGTTTCATATCCATGTGCAAGGCGATTAAGCACTTGACGGAGCAGTTCCCCAATGTGGACTTTGTTTATCCGATGCACCTCAACCCCAATGTGAGGAAACCGATACACGAAGTGTTTGGAGAGCGACTGGACAATCTGGGGAACATGTTCTTTATAGAGCCGCTGGAGTATCTGTCGTTTGTACATCTGATGTCGAAGGCGGATGTGGTGCTGACGGACAGCGGGGGCATCCAGGAGGAGGCCCCCGGGCTTGGCAAACCAGTGCTTGTGATGCGCGACACCACGGAGCGCCCCGAGGCCCTCGATGCGGGCACTGTGCGACTTGTCGGCACCGACTACGACCGCATCGTCGACGAGGTCAGCCGACTGCTGACCGACCCCGCGGCCTACGCCGCGATGGCCCAGGCCACCAACCCCTACGGCGACGGCCGCGCCTGTCCCCGCATCGCCGCCGCCCTCACCCGGCGCTGCCCAGCGGCTATGTAGTGCGGCTGCCTCAGCCGCGCCGAGCAGGGGAGACCCGCCTGGCCTTAAAAGCCTAAAAGCTAAAAAGCCTAAGACCCCCACCCGCATGGCTCCAAGGAGGGGCCGGCGGCCTCGCGGCCCCCAGCATCGGAGGCCAACGTCAGGCGACATCGTAGGTTGGGCGGCTCGCCCGACCGCCCAGGCGATGCTAACTCTATCCCAGCTGCGGTAGCTTACGCAGTGCGGCGCCCCTCCGCCGCTGTTTTCGAGCCGGCCCTCCGGCTCTCATCCACATGGCCACTCTCCACGTCCACGCGCGGCTGAGGCAGCCGCATTACATAGGCGGTTGAGGCAACCGCACTACATAGCCTCCGGCGGCTGAGAACACCTCGCCTTCAGCGGGCCGCGAGGCCGCCGGCCCCTCCGCAACCGCACTACATAGCCACCTAATATGGAAAAAGAAACTGCTGACCTGTCCCAACTCTCAAAAGAGCAACTCATTGAGTTGCTTAAGAGCCGCAGGGAGAAGTTAGGTCTCGATCTCAAAGAAAAAATACAGCGTGGCACCTCCCTTTGGCGCGAAACCAGGGAGTTGCATCAGAACTGGTATAAGACCCGCAATCAGATCTTTTCCTCCTTTGTGCAACTCGAGAATTTTGAGCACGACGTGTTAAGTCCCGAAGTGCCTTCATACATGCGCGCCGAATACCTTGCCGTGGTAGACAACATCCGTGCCTCCCACAACGACGTTGGAGCGGATGTAATCGCTTCTTACCAGCGCGTCAAGGAGCAGATTGAGAAGGTCGAGAAGCTACGCTTGGAGCCCATAATGTCGGAGGCGATGGTTTCCCGCCTCATACCAGAGGAGATAAGCTACTATACAACCATATTTATCGAGGCCTGTGAATACAAGCGTAGGAAGACCGACTTCTGGAAGATGTTATACGCCATGCCCAGCATCCTCGACTTCTACAAGACGGTTGCGGCGGCTGGTCAAACAGAGAGCGCAGTCCACTACTGCCTCTTCTTCATCAGCACGCTTCTGAAAGGCCTTCCACGCCACGCCATCCCCTCCACCGGCATCGAGGAGTACAACGACCTCCTCGCTGCCTACACCACCTTCATCCAGGCCAACGACCCCACCCTCAGTGGCGACATTCGTCAGGCGACATCGTAGGTTGGGCGGCTCGCCCGACCGCCCAGGCGATGCTAACTCTATCCCAGCTGCGGTAGCTTACGCAGTGCGGCGCCCCTCCGCCGCTGTTTTCGAGCCGGCCCTCCGGCTCTCATCCACATGGCCACTCTCCACGGCCACTCGCGGCTGAGGCAGCCGCTAAACATAGGCGGTTGAGGCAACCGCACTACATAGCCAGCGGGCCACTTTTGACTTTTGACTCTTGCCTTAATGAAGTCTTTTGCCTTAGCGCGCAGCGCTTATTTGTGTACCTTAACAATTTTGAGTAACTTTGGCTATGGAAAATAACAAAGAACTCAATCAGCAACCTTATATAGCAAGAGTAAAGGACTTTAGAATTGATTCGGATTATACCACATGGCTATCTGAAATCAAAAAGCGCTATATGTCTGCCCAGATAAAGGCAGCCTTAAAGGTCAACACCGAAAAATTGCAATTCAATTGGAGCGTAGGTAGAGATTTAGTGATGCGCAAAGCTGAAGAACGATGGGGCTCTGGAGTCGTTGAGCAACTGAGTTTTGATTTGCAAAAAGCTTTCCCGCATGATAAAGGTTTCAGTAGCCGCAACGTGTGGAGGATGAAACAATGGTATCTTTATTTTTCTTCTAAGGAGGCTGAAGCAAAACTGACCCAACTTGGGGCAGAAATACAAAATGTTGAGAGTCAATCGTTTGTCCAAATGCCCCAACTTGGGACAGAATTGCATCCAGGGGAATTCCCTCTTGTTCTTGGATTGATACCTTGGCGCCATCAGATAGATATCATTTCTAAATCAGGATCGTTAGATGAGTCGCTCTTTTATATAAAAGAGTGTATTTTGCGAGGATGGAGCCGCCAGACACTTGAAAATCAGCTGAAAGCCAGTTTATATGAAAAACAAGGGAAGGCCATCACCAACTTCCCCGAATTTCTACCTGAAGCAGAGAGCAGACTAGCGCAGGAGATAACGAAGGATAACTATGATTTCAGTTTTGTCACAGTGCCAGAGGATTATCAAGAAGAACAGTTGGAGGCAGCCCTTGAGAAAAACATAACTCGTTTTCTGCTTGAACTTGGTACTGGTTTTGCCTACGTAGGCCGACAAAAAGAATTAATTATAAATGGCAGGCTTCGACGTATTGATATGCTTTTTTATCACATTAAGTTGAAATCCTATGTGGTAGTGGAGCTTAAGGTAAGGCCATTTGAACCGGAATTCGCAGGGAAACTTAATTATTATGTAAGTGCTATAGATGAACTGCTTAAAGGCCCAGACGACAATCCAACAATTGGATTGCTTATTTGCAGCGACAAAGACGAAACAGATGTCCGTTGGGCTTTCCGAGGGGTTTGTTCTCCAATGGGAGTAGCATCTTATGATAAAGTTAATATTGCAGAAGAAACATCTTTGCTCCCTTCGGCCGAAGAGCTACAAGCTCGGGTACGCTTAATAGAGCAAGAGTTATCAAAAATAAATAAAGAGTAAGATAGTGCATCTTGCAATTTTGCACAGCCGAAGATTCGGATATCCACGGGTTTCACCCGCATGGTCCCAAGGAGGGGCCGGCGGCCTCGCGGCCCCCAGCAGGCGACATCGTAGGTTGGGCGGCTCGCCCGACCGCCCAGGCGATGCTAACTCTATCCCAGCTGCGGTAGCTTACGCAGTGCGGCGCCCCTCCGCCGCTGTTTTCGAGCCGGCCCTCCGGCTCTCATCCACATGGCCACTCTCCACGTCCACGCGCGGCTGAGGCAGCCGCATTACATAGGCGGTTGAGGCAACCGCACTACATAGCCTCCGGCGGCTGAGAATACCTCGCCTGCAGCGGGCCGCGAGGCCGCCGGCCCCTCCTGGCCACTTTTGACTTTTGACTTTTGCCTTTTGCCTTTGCGCGAAGCGCATGACTTTTGACTTTTGCCTTTTGCCTTTGCGCGAAGCGCATGACTTTTGACTTTTGCCTTTTGACTTGAAAATGATTGCTGGCCCTCTTCCTGACCTTCTGCTACGGTGTCACCACCATCACCTTCTCCATCGGCCTCGACAAACTCTGGGACCACGTGGAGCGCATGTGGCTCATCCAGTTTATCGTCTGGTTTCCCGTGCTGGTGCTGCTTTGCTTCATGGCCATCAGTTTCTTCAAGCCAGAAGCCTTTTACGCTCCATCCGACTTTAAGGACGAGAGCAACTTTATGCGCCTCTTTGATGATAGCCGATCCATGACCACAGAAGAAGTGAACGACAAACTCACTCAAGAGTCAATCTCCATCATAGCTCATACCGAGACCGTCAAAGAAGAAGTCAACCAGCTCGTTGAGAAAGCTAAAGCCGCCGACGACTTTATGATTCGCCTCCTCTCCGAGAAATACGATGTCGACTTCAAGCGCAACCAACGCTTAGGCAACCGCGTCGAAGTAGACGCCATCGGTCGCAGACAACATACCGTCTTCTTCGTTGAAGTAAAATACATGCCCACGCTTTCTGAGGCTCGTATCAGAGAGGCCGCCAAACGCTTCGTCGACCGCTTATCCAAGGTCATCACCCCTTCGCCTTGGACGCGCCTAATCCTTGCAGTAGCATACGACGATGGCAATCCCAACGACCTCACCGCCTGCAAAGATTATCTCCATCGAGCCTATCCCTCTCTTACCCTCGTGGTGGAGAAACTCAACACAGACTCTTGACTACCTGTTTTTCAGCAGACGCAAAGATTTTTGATACTTACAAGAGTGAAAGCATATCGACCACTCATCCTGCTTCTGCTTGGTTGCATACTTGTCTTTGGCCTTATCTTCTGGGGGACCCATTTCTTCTTTGGGAAGAGTGCCAACGAGGCTGGCGACAGCGCTGGTCTTGCCAGCGGACTCTTCTCGGCTTTGGCCTTCGCGGGTGTAATCTACGCAATCTTTCTTCAACGCGAAGAGTTAAGTCTCCAGCGCCAAGAACTAAAGGAAACAAAAGAAGAAATCGCAGGGCAGCGCCAAGCAGCGGAACAACAAAATCTCATCCTTCGCACCCAGCAGTTTGAAAGCGCCTTCTTCCAGATGCTTGGCCTCTTCCAACAGATAGTAAACGAGCTGACCTATAGCTGGGAAAAGAAAGAGAGGATGTATACTCTCAATGGCAAGGACGTAATGAAAGGTGAGGTGATAACAGTGGAGGGTAGAGAAGTTTTTAGATACACTTTCGAGCAGGCTAAATACGAATTCCCCAACTTCCCCTTAGAAGGCATGAGAAAAGTGTTAGAAGTAAAAGGCATCGATGGATACACTGATTCAGAAGTCACTTCGCTCTTTGACCACTACTTCCGCATGCTTTATCGTATATTGAAATATACTGACGAGACTCCTCTCCTTGCCACACCTGCAGAGCGTTATCAATACACCTCAATCCTCCGTAGCCAACTCTCTCGCTATGAATTAATCTGGCTCTACTACAATGGGCTTTCAGTTTTTGGCTTAGAAAAGCTCAAACCTCTATTAGAGAAGTATTCGATGCTAAAGAACATTCGAGAAGATCAACTTGTTGACAACCCATCTCTTCCAAAATATAAGCCTTCGGCTACCTCCAGCTTCCCTTGGAACCACTGATACTTAGCCCAAAACCATCATCTTTCACTTCTTAATACCGAAAAATGAGCAAATCTGATAAATTAATATCCCGTCTATTTGACCTTCGACAAGATTTCCTTATCTTGGGATTGACGGGTAGAACAGGAAGTGGTTGCACTACTGTTGCCAATCTTTTAAGGAAAAGCTTTAAAGATTTTGGTGCACCAAAACCAAAAGAAATTCATGAAGGAGTTACAAATGACGATAGGAAATATCGTATTGTTTATAAATACCTCTCTGAATTCTGGGATGAAAAACTTGACTTCGTAACTGTTACAGCTAGTGATGTTATATTTTACTATGTCCTACTAACAGGATGTGATCAATTTATCGCTTTCCTGAAGATAAATCCCGATGGGGAAGAAGCAAATAAGATTAAAAAAGTGTTTAAAAATGAAAACGATTCCATCGATGCTGCTGATTCTCTATTGTCCTTCAAAGGTTTGCTTAGGGCAAACGTGATTTTAGGAGGGGAAGATTCGGAAGAAAAAGAAGAGATGATTTCCAAGATTAAGGAGACATATCAATTCTTTACTGACAGACTCGCAAGGATTCGCAAAGAAGTTATAGACGTTGCAATAGCTTCAACTAAGGAAAGAGGAGGTAAATGGTTTCAGGAGTGGGGCAATAACATAAGAAGGTATAATAGTCCTTATCCCCAAGCATCTCATGATAAAGAATCCCCTTCATGTCTTGCCCAGAAAATAAAATATGTCATTAAACTTATTCAATTATAC